>DASPXY010000685.1:0-2633 GCA_035637055.1 Gemmataceae bacterium
TTTCGCTCAAGCCCGTTCCCAAACTCAGTTTGGGAACGAGAAGCCACAGAGTTTGGGAACGAGAAGCCACACCCCACCTCGGGCGAGCGTAACTTCAAAGAGCGGAAACGTGGGGTGAGTCCCACTCGCTGCCTTGCGATCGTAGCGACAAGCGGCCGCGCTTGTCGCTACGGTCGCAGCCCAGTGGGGGAAGGACAAGCGCAAGAGGAAAATGGCCAGGAGCCGGCCGGACCTCGCAGGATCAGCCACGCACGTTCAGGCCCATTGGCGGACGGCGCCGTTGTCTGCCCGTGGGGCGCGGCGCTGGCCCGCCTTCACAAAGTCCTGGATGAGCCGCCGAATCAGTTGCGCCGCGGTGACGCCGCGCTCGTGGGCCGCCTGTTCGAGTTCCTGAATCAGCTGGCAGGACAGGAGCACCGACAACTCCGCAATCTCGTTGCCGAACGCAAGGCAGTTCTCGTCGCCCGGAACCATGGGACTATCTCCCGCGGCGAGGTTGGCGCAGACATTCTCGCTGCTCGAGGATGAATGGCTCGACTTGGTGATAGAAGCGCATCCCCGCGTTAGGGAAGTTACGCAAACCCAATGCCAACTCGCGCGCGGTCAACCGGAACAGCATAAGTGATTGATTTCATTGATTTTGAGGAGCGTGCCGTCTTGCGTGGAAGAGAGTGCGGTCACGCGACTGCCGCAGGGCGTGGCAATGGCTGCGCGCATTGTGACGGTCCACAAACGGTTGGATGCGCCGGGAACCTTGCTCGCATACCCATCCATCCAGACCGTCCGGTCACACTTCCGGCTCGAACAGGTACTCGCAGTCAACGATGATGAGCGTTTCTTCGTCCCGGCCATAGACAACTGCGAAGACGAAGAGATGGTCGCCGGAACGGTCGCTCTCGCAGAAACTATATTGCAGGCAGTCCGCCTCGCCGCGGACGCGCAACAGATGACTCGTCGGCGTCACGGCCAGTTCCTCATGCAACCGGCCATCGAGATAGTAAAGTAATTCGGCCGAGAGGTTGAGGGCAGTCAGTTTGTCGCGGGCGGCCTCAGCGAACTGGATTTCGTAGCGCATCGAGGACTTCCCTGGCCTTGTGGCACCGCCCGGCGGCAACGTCTGCCCGCGCTCGGGCCAATGTCTCCTGGTCGGTCCAGGGCCAGCGCGCCGCGTGCTCCGCGGCGGCCCCCCCAAGGGCCTCCACGGCCCGCTCCAATTCGTCGAAGTGGTCGATGGGATACCCGCGGGTGAGGCATTCCCGGCCGTTGTCGCGAACGCCGCCGAGGAAGGCCAGCGCGTCGGCCCAGAGCCGCTGAAGATCCTCGCCCACGTTCTGGATCTCCCGGACCCCGCCCGCGAACAGGTCTTGCCAGGTCGCCGTATGCAACTCCGCCAACGCTGAGCACAACCCGAGCAGCCGTGGCAACAACGCCTCGATCATGTGCGCCCGCCCCGGCGCGTCGTGGTCCCGCATCCACGGCTCGATGAGCGTTTCGGCGAGGCTCGCCTGGGCGCGGCACACTCGCAGCAGCACATTTTCCGTCATGGGATGTCGCCTCTCATTCGGAGCAATTCCCCGACCTCCTGAAAGGATACCGCGCCGGGTGCCAGAGGGGAAGATTGGTCCTGCCCACTCGCGAGACCATCAGTTCCCGCTTGCGGGTGAGCGCAGAACACCGAACGGCCGCTAACCAGCAAACGGGACAGCGATTCACTCCTGCCGGCTCAACAGGCGGCGCAACTTCGTGATAGCCTCCCGGTCCACCCCTGGAGGGTTGTGCTCCAGCAGCCAGTCGAGGTCGGCGATGGCGCCGGCTCGGTCGCCGGTCTCGAAGCGGGCGCGGGCACGCAAGAACCGCTCCTCGGCGCTGTCCGGTATCAGTGTGAGAAGAGCGTCCTGATAGCGCAGAAAGCTCGGCGCGTCGCCTTCTTTCTGGGTCAGGGCACGCAGGTTGTGCAGCATCCGCACGAGGATGGCGCGCTTGCCGACCGCCGCGAACATCTCTGCGTGCGGCGCCTCGCCCGTAACGTCGCGCACCTTTTGTTCTGCCTCCGCCCGGCTCAGCGGCTTGCCGTCCTCGAACACGTCGATCAGTTGCGGCTTGCCCTTCGCGGGAACGTGACGCACCACGAAATGCCCCGGCAGACTCACGCCCTCGATCTTCAGCCCGAGGCGGCGCCCCAACTCCATGTACAGCAGCGACAGCGTGATCGGCAGTCCTTCGCGATCTTCCAGCACCTCATTGAGATAGCTATTGGCGCGATTGTAATAGTCGCCGCGGCTGCCGTGGAACCCGCGCCCCGCGAACAAATCCTTGTTGAGAGCGGCCAGCTTCTCCTTTTCGCCGGCGCCCTTCGGCAGCGCGGCGGCGATCTCGCGCGCGATGCGATCGACCTGATTGCGATACATCTCGACTTCCAGCTCCTCGTTGTCCATCCGCGCCAGCAGCAGGGCGGCGTGGATCAAGTCGATGTTCTCGTCCTTGCCGCGGGTGACGCGCTCCAGTTCCGTGAGGGTCGTCTTGTGGTGGACCAGCACGGCCAACTCGCGCAGCTGGGCCGCTTGCTGCTCCAACAGGCGCGCACGCTCGCGCAGGGCAGTGAGGCTTGCCGGCGCGTCCTTCAACACCTGATC
>DASPXY010000686.1:0-3136 GCA_035637055.1 Gemmataceae bacterium
CCCGTCAGTGCCGAGACAAATGATCCAGGCACTGACGGGCCTGCGAAAGTGTTTGTCGGTGGGAAGGGTGGTCATGATTCTCCCCGGTAGAAGAGGCGAAGGTGGCCAGCAGAACGCCACGCCGGCGCCGGTTGGCCGTCAGGGCATTTTACGACGGCGGCGCGTGGCGGGGAAGCGGCTTCGTAGTGGTCAGTGAAGAAACACGGTTACTTCTTCACTGTTAGCGAAGATGCCTGTTGTGGCACGGTCTCCTGACCGTGCCACGGGGCTTGACCGAAGGTCTCCCGAATGCCGGGAGCCCAGAGGAGACCTGCGGTCGGCAGAGTGGCACGGTCAGGAGACCGTGCCACAACAGGTGGCACGGTCAGGAGACTGTGCCACAACAGGCATCTTCGCTAACAACTGACAACTCACAACTACTTCTTGGACGCTCCAGCCGCCCGAAGGATTCAGGTTGACCGCAAGAATTGCCGGCCCTACCGTGAACTGCACAGAAATCCCCACGCGCTGCGATCTGTGCGCTTGATCCGATTGAGGACGTACTTCATGGCAGATCCTAACCCGGCGGCCGAGGCCACAGCGATTCAGAGCACCGCGCCCACGCAACCGCCCTCGACCGCCATCACCGACGCGCCGGCCCCGGCCCCGCCGCTGAGCGAGCCAGCGCCGCCAGCGCTCATCCCTGTGCGTTTGCACAATTTCGACCGTACCCTTGTCGGCCTCGTCCTGCTGCTCGCCTTCTTTCTTGGATCTTTTGCCATCCAGAATAGCGACCTCTGGATGCACCTTGCCGTCGGCCGCGCCGTTGCCCAGGGCAACTACCCCTTCGGCTCCGACCCGTTCTCCTACACGTCCGAGGGCGTTTACTGGGCCAACCACTCCTGGCTGTTCGACTGGCTGCTCTACATCCTGTACCAACTGACCGGCGGCACCGGCCTCGCTGTCTTCCGCGGGCTACTGTGTCTCGCGCTGGCGGCGGTGTTGCTCAGCATTCGCCGCCCGGGACAGAGCCTTTTTCTCCCCGCGTGTTGTACCGCCCTGGCCCTGCTCGGCGTGAGCATGCGCTTCCATCTCAATTCGCTCCTCGTCTCGTACCTGTTCCTGGCGCTCACGCTGTTTCTGCTCCACCGGGCGGTCTACCTCGGCGCGACGTTCTCGTGGCGCGGTCGCTCGTTCTCGCCCCTGTGGCTGCTGCCGCCGCTGTTCGCCCTGTGGGTCAACCTCGACGGCTGGTTCCTGCTCGGGCCGCTGGTCGTCGCCCTCTTCCTGATCGGCAGCCTCATTCCGCGCCTTGCGCCAAAAGCCCACGGGCCGCGGCCCGTGGGCTTAACCCTGGTGCTGCTCGCCGGCCTCGCTGCCTGCCTGCTCAATCCGTACTTCCACCGCGCTTTTGTGCTGCCGCTCGACCTCGCCCACTTCCTCGGCAACATCGTGCCGCCAAGCCTGGCACCGGGCGCCGCCGCCGCTCGACACGCCGCCGACGTCGCCCCCCGCCTCTTCGGCAATATATCCCCCTTTGAGGAGATTTATTGGGGCCAACCAACCGTCGGTCAGAACGTCGCCGGCCTGTCGTACTTCGTCCTGCTGTTCCTGGGCGCCGGTTCGTGGGTGATGCGCGGCCTCTCCCTGTCGGCGGCGGACAAGGACGACGAAGGCAACCCCGTTGCGCGTTATCCCACGGAGTTGTTCCTCATCTGGTTGCTCTTCGCCGTGGTGAGTGCGTGGAACACGCGCTTCATCGGGCTGTACGCGGTGGTGGCCGGCCCGGTTTGCGCCCTGAACCTGCAGGCCGTCGCCGGACGGTGGTTTGGGGCGGTCGTCGCCGAGGTGACGCCGCCACAGCGCAACGCGCTGCTGGCCATCCGTCTGGGGCCGATCGCTCTGTGCCTGCTGTTGCTGTTCCTGGCCTGGCCCGGCTGGCTGCACGCCGCTTCCGACGACGTCCGCCGCTCGCATCGCGTTCGCTGGGAGGTCCAGGTCGATCCGCTGCTGCCCCACGCCGGCGCCCGTCTCAACGAGCTGCTCGGAACCGGTAAGCTGCACCGCGGCTTCAACCTCGCGCCGGAGCAGGGTTATTACTGGGCCTGGTTCGTGGGCCCCACGGCGAAGACCTTCTTCGACGCGCGTTTCGCCCCCTTCCCGCAAGCGGCTGAGACCTTCTTCCAGGTGCGCAAGACGCTGCGCGAGGACACGCAAGCATTCTTCACCCGCCCGCCGCGGATCGTGTCGCTCCCGGAAGTGCTCAAGACATTCCGCCTCGTTGATATCTCGTACGTCCTCCTGACCGTGACGGACCGGCAGATGCGCAACGAGAGCAGGGCCTTTTTCAGCGGCAAAAAGGCGTCGAAGGAGCCGCCACGGCTGGCGGTGCTGCACAAGGTGTTTCGGGATCACGACGTCAACTACCTCGTCCTGAGCGGGATGCACCAGGACGATGAACAGCTCCGTATCGCGGCGCGCTTGCTCGCCGATCCGCGGGAGTGGGTGCTGCTCTACGCCGACGGCCGCACTGCCATCTTCGGCTGGCGCGATCCGGAGAAAAGCGATAACCCGTTCGCCGGCCTGCGTCTCGACTTCAACCGCCTGGCCTTCGGGACGGTGCCGGGCGCGGACTCAGGCCAGCCAGGCCGCCGCGCTCCCGAGAAGACGCCGGACCCGCCGGACGGCCCGCCCGGCTTCTGGTCGCGCTACCTCTTCGGCCAGGCGCCACCACCGCCGTCGCTGGCGGAGGCGCGCTTCTACCTGCTCATGTACCAGCTCGTCGGGCCGTCCTGGCAACGCTGGCACGATGTCTATTTCGAGATGCAAACCCGGTGCGCCTGGCTCGGCCCAATTGGGGCCGCAGGCACGTTGCCGGCGATGGTCTCCGGTTCGGTGGCGGTGAGTCTCCCCCAGTTCCAGGAAGTCCGCGCGCCCAGCGCAGCGGAAGCAGGGGTGGCGCTTGAGGCGCTCCCGCTGCTTGCGGTACGTGCTGCCCGCCGCGGGACCGCGGAAAACCCCGCCGACGCCAACGCCTACGTGATCCTTGCCCAGGCCTGTCACCTGCTCGCGCGCAGTGTCGAGGAGCGCTGGGCGCCGTCGTCCGTCCCCGTTTCGAGGCTGCCGAGCCTGCTCGCGCGGCCAGCGGTGCGACACA
>DASPXY010000687.1:0-8662 GCA_035637055.1 Gemmataceae bacterium
GTGGGTCGGCAATGTTGCCGACAACGCCGCAACCTCAACGGGCAATCGGACTTGCCGCTCAGCGCCGACATTTCGGCGCTCTTCGGCGATCCTTGCGGCAGAAGGCTTTACGTTCGTGGCAACATTGCCGACCCACCACCGGAAAAGTAGGTCAGACTGGAAAGCCTGACCTCCGCGAGCAACCCCCCAGTTCGGAACGAGAGACAGGATCGACGCATGAAAGCCAACCCGAAAACCTCCTGGACGTCCACGCGGCAGCCCCGGTCTGCCCCTTCTTCCCCACCCACAGGGCGTCGAGGGAGACGGCCCGCCCAGACGCTGTTGGAACCGGCCGATCTCCACGAGCAGGATCTGCCGTTCGATGACGAGACCCCGCGCAGTGAGTCGCCAACCGAAGGGCGTACGGCCACCGAGGAGGACGAGGGGCACACGCCCAGTGCCGAGGACGCCGAACCGAATACCGCAAACGGTCCCGATGACGCCCTTGGGCTGTACCTGCGGCAGATGGGTGCGATCCCCCTGCTCAATCGCAATGAGGAACTCGCGCTGGCGAAGCGATTGGAGACGGCCCGTCAGCGCTACCGCCGGGCGGCCCTGTCCAACTGGCTGACTCTCAGCCGCGTTGTCGAGACCTTCGAGCGGGTCCAGGCGGGCAAGTTGGCGCTCGATCCGACCATCGACGTCGTCACGAGTCTGAAACTCAGCCGCGATGACATTCTCAAGCGGATGCCGCACAACCTGCGCACCCTGCAGCACCTCCTGACGACCTCCGTGGCGACCTTCCGAGCGCTGCGGCGGACCACATCGGCCAGCGGCAAGGCCCGGGTGCGCCGCGATCTGCTGCGGCAACTGCGCAAGGCCATCCTCCTCGTGGAGGAGTTGTCGCCGCGCACCGAACTGCTGGAACGGCTGAGCGAGGATCTGATCCGCTGGGTCGGGCGGCTCACCGATCTGGAGCAGGAAATCGCCGCCTGCGGCCGCAGTGCCGCCGACCGCGAGCGGCAGACGAAGCTCATCAAGCAGTTGCGCGACCTGACTCTGGACGCACGAACGACGCCCGAGGAACTGGCCGGTTTGCTGGCGGTCATCGCCCAGCGCCACGACGCCTACAAGCAGGCGCGGCGCGAACTGGCCGAGGGCAACCTGCGCCTGGTCGTTGCGATTGCCAAGCGCTATCGCGGGCGGGGATTGTCCTTCGCCGACCTGATCCAGGAGGGCAATCGCGGCCTGATGCGTGCGGTCGATAAGTACGAGCATCGCATGGGCTTCAAATTTGGCACTTATGCGACCTGGTGGATCCGTCAAGGCATTACCCGGGCGCTGGCCGATCACGCCCGCACGGTGCGCGTGCCCTGTCACCAGGTCGGCACGCTGGCCGCGATGGAGCGCGTCCGTGGCGAGCTGGCCGTGAGCATCGGTCGCGAGCCGACGGTTGAGGAGATCGCCGAATCGTTGGGCGTCTCGGCAGAGGAAACCCGCTCGCTGCGTATCGTGGCACGCCATCCCGTCAGCCTGCACGAACCGTTTGGCGGCGACGGGGAACGCGCCTTGGGCGACTTCCTCGATGACCCCAGCGCCGTCAGCCCTGGTCAGACGGTCGATCAGCATTTGCTACGTGAGCGGATCGCGGAGGTGCTGCGGTCGCTGACGCCGCGTGAGCGGGAGGTGATCGAGTTGCGTTTCGGCCTGAAGGACGGGCAGCCACGCACTCTCGACGAGGTCGCCAAGGCTTACGGCATCACGCGCGAGCGCATCCGGCAAATCGAGGCACGCGGCCTGGTCAAGCTGCGTCAGCCGATTCGCAGCCAGCGCCTGGCCGGCTTTGCCGAGGGCGACGAAGACTAAGAGCGAATGGACAAAACTCGGGCCGGTCGGAAGACGGTGGGGATAAACCCCACCGCTCGTTGACGTGATGACGAGCCGCCGGGTTTATCCCGGCGGTTTTTCCCTTAACTCTTATCTACCTTGCCGGCTCAGTCGTCATCCTCGTCGCAGCCAACCTTCTTCTTCTTGGGGTGTGCCACAAGGGTGAAGGGGTCGCTGGGCGGGTTAACGCCGTTGTGGCCGATGAAGATGTGTTCGCGCTGGTGCTTGCCGTTGAAGTGCAAGCGGAAGTGGATCGCGGTCGCGTCCTTGGCGACGTGGAAGTCGATGCCGTCCACGCCCCGATCCGTTTTGAAATCGAAGGTCAGGGTGTGCTTCTTCGGGCCGAGTTTCCAGTGATCGGCGAGGCGTCCGCCTTTCTCCAAATCATGCGGGTGGACGTGGAGGAACGTGCCGCCTTCGACGGTGATGGTGCCGTGGAAGCGGTGTTCCTTGGCCCTGGTCGTGGTGCGGAGGTGCCAGCCCTTCGCACCGTGCCAGATGAAGAAGCCGGTGTGTTCGCCCTTGTGGAATTCTGGCGGGACGCCCTGCGAGTCGATGGCGGCCGGCGGCTGTTTCTTGCCCTTGCCTTTCGTTTGCGCGACCGATGAGGAGGAGTCAGTTCCCAGCATGAGAACGGCAGCAGCGAGCAAAGCCAGCCCAAGAACCTTCCAGGAGCGCATAAGGAGTTCTCCTTTCGTGAGAGGCGGCCGTGGAGCGGGACGCCCGCCCGGCCTGTCCCCGTGATGTTTGACGTGAATCACGGTCTTCCGTTCCACCGAGGGGGGAAATTGTTTAACCCCGCCGGCCGCGCAAGGTTTCGCGGGCCAAGCCCACGGGTCGCCACCCGTGGGCTTTCAGCGCCAGCGGAACCAGCGCAGCGCCAGCGCGAAACTGCCCAATGCCCACGCCATCAGGATTGCCAGCCGCCACGCCACATCGGTCAGGGATTTCCCTTCGAGCATCACATCTCGCAGCGCATCGTTGAGCTGCGTCAACGGCAGCGCTTGAATGAAAGGCTGAGCTGCGTCGGGGAAGCGCTTCGAGGAAAAGAACGTCCCCGACAACAGGTACATCGGCAGCATCACCAGGTTCATCAACCCCGAGATGGTCTCGGTCTTCTCGGTGCGGCTGGCGAGCAACAGGCCGATGCCGTCGAAGGCGGCGCTGCCAGCGAGAATGACGAGCGTCAATGTCAACAAATCGCCGTGGATCGGCACCCCGAAGATCAAACGGCCCACGGTCAGCAGCGCCAGCATCTCCGGCACGAGAAAGATCGTCCGCGACACCAGGATCGCCAGCAGAAAATCGCTCCGGTTCATCGGCGTGGCGAGGAGGCGTTTGAACAGTTTGCGCACGCGCATGTCCACCAGGATGAAACCGACGCCGAACAGACCGCCGCCCATCACGTTCATGCCCATCAAGCCAGGCAACAGGAAATCGATATAGCGACTACCGGGCTCGCTCATGGGGGAGACGTCCGCGGGCGGCAAAGTCTCTGACCGCGCGCGCAGCAGGATGCTCTCGACGCGGTAGCGTGCGTACTCCCCTTCCGCGCGGGTCTCGTCATAAACGAACTTGGGCAACGGCTGCCCCGGCACGAGGAACAGGACCGTTTTGCCCAGGCGCAGCCGCCGCCGACACTCCTCTTCCGGGTGTACCTGAACGTCCTTCAGCCCACCGGCTTCCAAGGTCTTGACGAACTTTTTGACATCTTCATTATCGGGATTCCCTTGCACATCGATGGTAGGCGGCTCGGGCTTACCGCCGGAGAATGCGATCCCCAGCAGCACTGCGAGGATCAGGGGGAACCCGTAGACCCAGAAAATCGCCTCGGGCTCGCGATAGAACTCGCGCAGGCGGGCGAGGATCATCTGGCCGAAAGCATGACGGCGGCTCACAGTTCGCTTCCCTCGCGTGCAGATTGGGGCAGATGACGTTCCAGCCAGCCGCGCAGGTCGTCGATGAAGCGGTCAGGCTCAGGCTCGAATTCGAGCGTGTGGTGCGCCTCGGGGTACTCGATGACCTGCTTGTCGGTCGCCGGCCAGCGCTCCAGCAGGCGGCGCGTGCGGTCGTTGCGGATGATGCGATCCTTGCCAGCGAGCATCAAGAGCACGGGGACGGTGACGTAGCGCCGCGCGAAGCGCAAATAGCCGTCGAGGCGCACACTCTCGATGAGCAAGCGCGCGGTGGCCTGGCGGATGCTGAGGGGGTCGTCGCGAATGAACTGCTGCCAGCGCGGGTTGGCGGTGAATAGTTCCGGGTCGCTGAGCGGGACCGGGAACAGGCGGCGCGGGGCGATCAGACGCGACCAGAGGATGCGCATGCGCTGCAGGAAGGGCGGCCGTACCTGGGAGTAGAAGCCGGGACAGAGCAGGGCGAGGCCATCGACGAGACCGGGGTGGCGGCGCTGCAGGGCGACGGCGAGTTTCCCGCCCCAGGAGATCGCGACGAGGAAGACAGGCGGCTTGCCGGCGCCGCGCAAGGGCCGCAGAAATTCCGCCAGGTCGTCGAGGAGGCGGCGGAAGCCGGGGGCGTCGCCGCGCTGCTCGTCGTTGAGACCGGAGCCGCGCCGATCGACGAACGAGACGGCGAAACCCGCCTGGGCCAGCCGCGCGCAGGAGTATTCGTACCAACCGCCGTGGCTCTGGATGCCGTGAATGCAAACCACCTCGGCGCGCGGCTCGCCAGGCGGACGATAGCGGCGATAGCGCCAGCGGTAGCCGTCCCCGGCGGTGAAGGTCTCAACGGTGAAGGGGGTCGGAGGTACACTCATCGCGGTTGGCCTCCTCAAGCCCACGGGTTGCAACCCGTGGGCTTCGCTACAGCAGCCGCTGACACCGTACTGTCACCCGCTGCAGGGCCTTCGGGTCCAGTTCGACCCCCAGTCCCGGCCCCGGCAGCGCCGGCGCCCAGCCGCCCCACCGGAACGTGATGTCGCGTGTCCCCAGTGACTCGCGCACCAGATGGCGGTCATACGACCCTTCGAGATAGCGAATATCCGCGACGCTGCTCGCGAAGTGCCGTCCCGCCGCCGACAGCAGCGCCGTCTCGCCGACTTGACAGCCGAGTTGGTAGCCCAGCCCGTGACGTTTAGCGAATTGCGCCAGCCGCAGCGTCGGAATGAAGCCGCCGCACTTTGACAGACGCAGATTAAACAGATCGCAGGTCTCGTTCTCTACCGCCCGCTCGGCGTCGAACGCGCCGCACAGGGACTCGTCGAGCATCACGGCCGCCCCGGTCTGTCGTCGCGCTTCCTTGAGACATTGCACCTCTGCATGGGGGACAGGCTGCTCGAAGGCGCTGATGCGGAACGGCTTTAGCTCCTCGATGCGTCGCACCACGTCCGCCGCCGGCCACGCTTCATTGGCATCGACGCGCAGGTCGATCTTGCGGCCAACACGCGGGCGGATCACGCGGAGCCGGTAAACGTCGTCATGCCCTTCGATGCCAACCTTTACCTTCACCTGACGGAAGCGATAGAACCACATCATCCACGCCGACAGGCCGAGTTTGAGGCGCTTGCCCGTGGTGATCGCTCCGCTGTAGCGCACCCACGGCTCCGGCTTGTACAGCTCCGGCGCCAGCAGGGCGGTGACCTTGCTGAGCGGCTCGCGAAAGTGCCGGCCGTAGGCGTCGAGGACGGCCATCTCGACGGCACAGCGCGCGCCGTTGCCCTGGCAGCCGCGTTCGTCGCCGGGGATGGGGGCCAAACGTAAGCGCTCGGCAAGCGCCACGGCGGCGGCGAAATCGCGGCAGCTTTCCAGCTGCGCCGGCAGGTCACTCTTCGCCAGGAGTTCCAAAGCGGAATCGATGGTTTCGCCGGTGACGTACTCGCGCGGCACGCCCTCGCCGAAGCCGACGGTGCCGTCTTCGAGGTGCAACGCGATCAGGACGTTGTCGGTCGCGGTGCGCGTGTGGGAGGCGTGGCGAAAGGGCTTCCGTAAGGGGATCCGCACCTGGGACGCCGTCAGCTCGACGATACGCATGAAACTCCCGCCCTCCGCAGGCCGCAAAGGGCGTATTGTGGGCATCCGGCGCGGGAAATTCAAGGCCGCGACGCGACCATCCGCCGCGGTCGCGCTGTCGAGGTTGACCGCGATTGAGTACAATGAGGTATGGGCCGCCTGGTCGGCCTGACAGGCCAGCCGGGGTGATCTGCGGCTTTCATTGCCCCTCGCAAAGAGAAGGTGAGGCCACCGTGCAATACACAATCGAGTTACTGGTCAATGGTGATCCGAAGGTGGGCGAATACTATCGTCGAGGGGTCGCCCGCTGGAAGGAAATCTGGTCCCGACCCGACTCGAAACACGTCTACGAGTTAGCGACGATGATCGAGGACGAGGAGCCCTGGTTTGAGGAGCACTGCGGCACCCGCTGGGTGGGCCAGGAAATCATGGTGTTGTCCGGGTTCGGGATGCTCTACACAACCGAAACGGGCTTTGGCGGGAACCTTGAGCGGGCACGCCTGCTCTACGACGCCTTCATGCGCAGTTTTTGCAGCATCGAGGCGCAGGCCATCGCTCAGAAAGTGGCGGTGTCCTACCGGGTGTTGAAAGAAGTGGTGGCTTATGAGCCGGTTTCCCGATCTCCTTCGACTCTCTGACCGTGTGAGGCACCGATGCTGCTCCCCCCTCAGCCATTCGCTCAGGACGTGTACTCGAAGTGGCACGAGGCTACCTTTCCCGGCGATGCGCCCCTTGCGGACAAGGTGAACCAGCTGCGGGCCGATCTCCTGGCCAACTCCCGGGATTCGCTGGCCGCGCTGGGGCGCATCCTTACCTACACGACCAACTACTGCCGTCCGGAGTACGAGCGAACGGCGAACATGACGACAGACTACTACAGCCCACTCCGGGAAGTCTTGCAGAAGGAGTCAGGGACAAACGCCTACGAACTGCTGTTCAAATCGACTCCTGCCATCATCAACAAACTTTGGCGGAAGAATAGCAGCGCCCCACCCGCAGTGCATCTCGGCAACATCCGCGAACACATCACCGACTTGGTGCGGACGGACGTGACCGCTACCACCCTCGACAGCGCGCGGTTCCTGGCCGAGCGCATGAACGCGTTGCCAGGGATCATCTACGAACTCAGGCTCAAGAGAGCGTTCGAGGCCGCGATTGCCACCATCCACTTCGGTCCCGAGATGAAGATGGAGTCGGGCTACTTTGCCTATCACGGCCTCGTCCACTTCCGAAATGGGCTCGTGGTGGAGGTGCAAATCTACTCCGAGCTGATGAGGCAATGGCGGAAGATTTCACACCGGCTTTATGAACGCGCGCGGGTCGAGGGACGACAACAGCACGAATTCAACTCGAAGGAGTCAAGGCTCATTTCGCTCGGCCACCTGCTGCACGTTGCCGAATGTGAGTTACAGCGGCTCGCACAAGAATTTGGCGTACGTTAACTCCTTGTACCTGACTGGATGACCGCTGCGGCGCTCCCGTCGGGTGGCTTCGGGCGGCTGTGAATGCTGTCGTAGCAGAGCCACAGACCCAGGAGGGTGACGACAATCGCGCTGAGCGTCGGCAAGGCGCGGACGAAACGCCCCTCGCCCCAGCGCGAGCCGGCAAAGCCCTTGGCGTGGACGACCAGGATGCCGATGGCCACGAGGACGAACGCCAATCCCGCGCTGAAGGCCAGCACGACCGGCAAGGCGAGCCAGATCTGATTGGTGCCAATCGTCGTCAGCAAGATGGCGATGGCATCGACGCACGGCACCAGCCCGCCGCTGATGCCCAGCACGATCAGGCCCCACCAGCCGACCGGCTGCTTGCGCGGAATGACGCGGCCCTCGGCATCGTGGTCATGGTCGGCGCCGTGATGGTGATGGTGATGGTGATGGCCGTCGTGGTGGTGATGGTGATGGCTGCCGCCGAGGTGGATGTGATCGGCCCGGCCCGACAATCGCCGCAGCAGCAGCCAGACGCCAAGACAGACCACCAACAGGCCCATGACCAGCTGGAGGGTCGTCTGCACGTTCGCACGGGCGCCGGCCGGCACCCCAGTGGGGTAGAGGATGACCAGGACGATCGCCGCGACGAGGACCACGGCGGTATGCGTAAACGTGGTCACCAGGCCGAGTACCACGGCGTGCCAGACGGTGCCGTTCTCGCCGACGAGGTAGGCGGCGACGAGCGTCTTGCCGTGGCCGGGCGTCAGCGCGTGGACAGCGCCGATCCCCGCGGCCAGCACGAGCAGCAGCCAGAACCCATGACCAGAGTGCAGCCACAGTTGCCGCAGACCTTCGTGATCCTCTGACATGCTGGCCCGCGGTGCGGGGGGTGGTGCAGGGGGAGTCAGGCTTCCCTCGTCTCGGGGCATCTGCACCAGTTCCGGCGGGTCTCCAACGGTCTGTGATGGCGCTATCTCGGTGCGAGGAGCAGACACCTTCTCCGCCAGATCGACAAAGGTGACGCTCACGGTGCGGAGTCGCTCCTCATCGCCAGGGCGGCGATCCACGGCCGCGCGTTTCTTCAACTCCGCGCTCGGCGCGACGAGGTTGCTGACGCCCACCGACGGATCGTGCCTCAGAGCCAGGTCGATCAGGCCGGTTTGCAACTCCCAGCTACCCTCACGGAACTTCAACGGAAACGGCTTCTGCCACTCGGTGGGCAGCGACGCCCGGAACAGGAAATCGCAGCGGAGATGGCCGAGGTGCCGGCCCTCTTCATCTTTCAGCGTGTGGGAGCGCTGGACACAGGTGAACGTGAGCGGTTTGCCGTCAACGGACGCCCGCAGCATTCTGGCGAGAATGGGGGCGTAGATGCGCGTATACTCGCCGTAGTAGGCGATG
>DASPXY010000688.1:0-14475 GCA_035637055.1 Gemmataceae bacterium
GTCGGCTACGAGATCTACCTGCGCGACGGCAGCCGCGGCGTCGAGTTGTGGGAGCGGGTGATGGCGGCGGGCAAACCGCACAACATCAAGCCGACCGGCCCGTCCGACATTCGCCGCATCGAGGCCGGCATCCTCAACTGGGGCGCCGACATGACCCTCGACAACAACCCCTACGAGGTCGGCCTGGGCTGGCTCGTCGATGCGGACAAGAAAGCCAACTACATCGGCAAGGAAGCGCTGGCGAAGATCAAGGCGGCGGGCGTCAAACGCAAGTTGGCGGGCGTGGAGATCGACGGAGCCCCGATTCCGTTCAACCCAATCAAGTGGCCAGTGAGCAAGGACGGCAAGCGGGTGGGACACGTCACGTCGGCCACCTACTCGCCGCGGCTGAAGAAGAACATCGGCTACGTCATGGTGCCGAGCGAGCACGCTGCCCTGGGCGGCAAACTGGTGGTGGACATCCCGGACGTGGGCCAGCGCCAGGCCACGGTCGTGCCGAAGCCGTTTATCGACCCGAAAAAGGATATTCCGAAGTCGTGAGTGACGCGGAGGCTCTGCAGCGCGGCGAAGGATCGCCGCGCTCCGGCAAAGCCCGGCTGGTCCATGCATGCGTGCGCTGAAAGGAGTCAGCCCGATGAAAGGTCAGTTGTTCTTGCAGAGTCTTGCATTTCTCTCGGGTGCGGTGTTCGTGGTCCTTTCGATTGCCCTGGCCCCTCCGCCCACGCCCCTCCACCTCGGTCTTGCGGCGCTCGGGGTTGGCGCCGCGCTGCTGGCTCTCGCCAATGCTCCCGGCTATGTCACGCGAAACCCCTGCGGAGCCTGGAAGTTTGAACGCACGTCCTTCTGCTGGTCCTGTGTCTTTCTCGGCATCCCATTGGTTGCGTTGTTCATGATCGCCCTGTTGTGCCAGCAGTAGCGGCAACTGCCGGGACGCGGTGTTAATCTGGCGTTGCCTGCACGTCCTCATTGGCAGATGAGCGGAGGACGTCGCGGAACTGGTATCCGGAGCGCGGGCGGGACGCCCGCTTACTGTGCGGGCGGGACGCCCGCGCTCCGGAGTTTTGGCCGCGGGCCGTTACCCCCAGAACTTCCACCACGGGCGCTTCGGCGGCGGCGGTTTTGGGTCGCCCTTTGCTTCCCCGACGCGCTCCACAATCTTTACAGATGACAAAAGTCGTTTGAGCGCCTCGTCCTCGACCCCCGCCCCGACCTCGTGGACTCGTACCTCACCACCACACGAGGGGCAACGCCCCACCTCCCCGACAGGAATCGTGACCGATGCCTTGCAGTGTGGGCAGGAAACTGTCGCGTCCGCCATTGCTGTTCCTCCGCAGTGTGCCATGCTCCGCCAAGAAAGACGCTGACCTCGGGGCGCTGGAGGCAAGAACGAAGTCCCTCCTTCGTTTGCGTCATCGCCTACTCGATCTGGAACTCGCCGACGGCGATGTCGTCGTACTTGTTCTCCTTGCCCTGGTCGCCCAGCGCGTTGAAACGCACCGTCCGCACCCTGGCGACCGGCTCCTTCAACTTCCAGTCGTAGTCGTACGCCCTGCCGGTGCCGTCGTTCTCGTGGAAGGCGAGCCGCTTGCCCTTTGCATCAAGCAGCTCGATCGTGCCGGCCAGAATCGTGAAGCCCTTCAACCAACGCGGATCGCGATTGCCCAGAATCGTCACGCGCTTGACCGTCACGTCCTCGGGGAAGGTGACCTGGATCCACGGCTTGGTGCCGTGGGCGACGGCGTCGCCCTTGGCGGTAAACCACGAACTGTGCGGGTTGTCGTCGAACGCCAACGCCTCCGGCCAGCCTTCCCAGATCGAACTGGCACTGAGCAGGAGCTTGCCGGGATACTTCCGCACCAGGGTGTTCTTGTTGTCGGTCGTGAGTTCCGGCACGTTGTGGGCCTTGAGCGCCGCGTCGTCGTACTTGACGGCGTGCTGGCTCTGCACCGGGCCGCCGCCGTAGGTTGGGACACGGCCGCCGGGTTTGCCCTGGGCGCCGGGCGAGCCGCCACCGCCACTGGGCGCGACGTCCTGTGGCGCTGCCATCTGGACCATCATCACCGAGGCCACGCAGGCCGCCAGCACCGTCAGACCGTGAGTCAAGTGCTTCATGATCGACTCCTTCGTTGCTGAGCGCGAACCGCCGCGCGTTGATGTGAGTAAGCGCGAAGGTCCATAACCTATCGACGGGTCAGCCTGCCTCAAGGATTGGTGTCTCTTCGCCGCGTCGTTGTCCGGCGAGCGCGACGGGGGACTTCCACGGCGCAGATGCTAGGCGTGTCGCGGCTTTGGCTTTCCATCCGGGTTGGAAACGACACGCGACGGAACGAATCCGCAGTGCGCAGTATCGAGTTCCGAGTACCCAGTACCGCGTACGGAGTACGAAGTACGGGGTACGAAGGGCGGAACACAAAGCACCCCGTACCGAGTGCGAGTACCATCTCCCTTGCACTCAGGACTCGGTCCGGGGTACTTTGTACTCGGTACTGGGTACTCGGAACTCGGTGCTCCTCCGACCGACACAGGAAAGGACTATCCGCCATGAGCAGATTGCTGTTGCTCCCCCTCGTAGCCTTCGCCTTCAGCCACCGCCCAACCTGGGCCGGCGATCCGCCCAAAAAGGACAGCAAAACTCTTCTGGCGAAATTGCTCAAGCAACTCGACGGAAAGAACGAAGCGCACCGACTCGAAGCAATCATTAGCCTCGCCGACTTTGGCCCGCAGGCCAAGCCGGCCGTGCCCGCGCTGGTCAAGGCCCTCCACGCGAAGGACGAGGACGTCAAACTGAACGCCGCCCTCACCCTGGGCAAGATCGGCAAGGCCGCCGTGCCCGCCCTCTGCAAAGCCCTCACCGAGAAAAACGCCGATGTCCGCTACCATGCCCTGTCCGCCATCGGCTGGATCGGGCTGGACGCTCGGGAAGCTGTCGAGCCGGTGGTCGCCGCGCTCGCGCTGAAGGACGAGAACCTGCGCCGCAAGGCCGCCTACGCCCTTGGCCGCATCGCTCCCACTCCCGAGGTCGCCATTCCAATCCTCCTCCGGGCCTTCCGTGACCCCAGCGCGGACGTGCGCGCGGCCGCCTCCGCAGCTGTGGCTCGGCTCGGCAAGGTCGCGGTCGCGCCGCTCATCGAGGCCCTGCGCGACAATTCCCTGCGTGTGCGCGTTCACGCCGCCCACGCCCTCGGCGAGATTGGCGCCGACGCGAAGGCAGCCGTCCCGAGCCTGCGCGCCGCCTTCTTCGAGATCGAGACAGACCTGCAGACGGCAGCCGCCGAGGCCCTCGTCAAGATCGGCCGCAGTGCCGTTCCCGTTTTCGCTGCGGCGCTGAAAAGCGAGAACCCCAGTACCCGCCAGCAAGCCATTCAGGCCCTCGGCCACCTGGGCGGTGACGCAGTTCCCGACCTGGTCGATGCCCTCGACGCCAAGCATGCCGACGTGCGCCACCAGGCCGCCCGGCTCCTGGGGCCGACCAGGGTGACCGACAAGATGGTTGTCCTCGGCCTGGCCTACGCCCTCAAGGACAGTGATGAGAGCGTGCGCGAGCGCAGCGTCGAGTCGCTGCAGATGCTCGGCAATGCGGCCAGGCTCGCAGCCCCAGCCCTGAAGGCGGCCCTCCTGGATGCCAACGCCAACGTCCGCCAAATGGCTTGTACGGTCCTGCGCAACCTCGGTGAGGATCCCCGCGACGCCCTGCTGGCTGGCCTCCAGCGCATGGAGCCGAACGTCCGCCTCAACACCGCCAGCCTGATGATGGCCTTCAACGTCGAGCCTGACAAAGCTGTCCCGGTACTGGTCGAGATCCTGAAAACGAAGGACGATTCGCTACGACTGCGGACGGCCTACGCGCTGTCACTGCAGCAGCGCGAGGCCAAAACGGTCTTGCCGATCCTGATCGACAGCCTCAAGAACAAAAACCCGACGGTACGGTTGCAGGCAGTCCAGGCACTGGCCAACTTCGGGAAGGAGGGCACTGGGGCAGCGTTGCCTCTGGTCGAGTTGCTGCGCGACAGCGATGCCAACGTCCGCCAGCACACCGTCTCCGCCTTGCAGAGCGTTGGCGGCGATCCGGCCAAACTTCTGCCGGCCCTGAACCACCTGCTCCAGGACAAGGACGAAGACGTGCGACTGCATGCGGTGCAGCTCCTCGGCCGTTACGGGGCGGCGGGGCTGAAGGTGCTGATCGGTGTGGTCACGGCGGACAAGGAGCACCGCGTCCGTCAACAGGCCCTGTGGACGCTGCGGTACAATCTCCACGGCGACCTCAAGCCGGCACTGCCAACGATGGTCAAGTTGCTCAAACATGCCGACCCGAACCTGCGCGTTGCGGCTGTCAGCCTGCTGACGCGCATGGGCGAGACGGGCGTGCCGCATCTGCTGGAGGCCCTCAAGGAGAAGGACGAGAACGTGTGCTGGGCGGCGGTCCACGCGCTGCGGGACAAGCACCTGGGGGGCAAGAAGGTGATGGCCACGTTGACGGAGTGGGCGAAGGAGGACGAGAGCGAGCAAGTGCGCACCTTCGCGAGTTACGCCCTGGCCCAACTCGGGCCGGAAGCCCTCCCGGCGCTGTTCGCCATTCTCAAAAAGCAGGAGGACGCGAATGTGCGGGCAACTGCCATCCAGCAAGTAGGCAATTTCGGTCAGCAGGCGAAGGCAGCGGTCCCTTACCTGGTGGCGAGCCTGAAGGACAAGGCGCCGGCGGTGCGAGCGGCCGCCGGGTATACTCTCGGGAGAGTGGGGAAAGGGGCCAAGGAAACCGTCCCGGCACTGGTGCGCCTGCTCAAAGACGACGAACTGCCCGTGCGCAGCCAGGCAGTCTATGCCCTCTCGGAGCTGGGAGTGGAGGGGCTGCCCGGGCTGACCGCGGCGCTCAAGCTCAAGGATGCGACGCTGCTCGAAGAAGCGGCCAGGCACCTGGCCAGCCACGGGGCACAGGCAAAGACTGCCGTGCCGGACTTGATCAAATTGCTCGACCACGCCGAGGCGAACGTCCGGCGGACAACGGCCTACGCGCTCGGGCTCATTGGCCCCGACGCCCGCGCCGCGGTGTCCGCACTGAACGATCTGCTCGACGATAGCGACTCATCGGTGCGCAGCGCCGCCCAGGAGGCGCTCAAGCGGATCAAGCAGTGACGGGCGCCGGCGGCGCCCCAAGCGAATCAGGCAACCGAACCATGCGCAACCCCGCGATTGTGGCCCTCACGCCGCGCGGCCAGGAACTGGCCCAACGCCTCGCCTGCGCGCTCGGCCGCGGCGAGGTCATTCCACCGCCGGACGGACTCCGGCGGACACTGCAAGATCTCTTCAATGCCGGCCGTCCCCTGGTGTGCGTCATGGCCCTCGGCATTGTCGTCCGCATCCTCGGTCCGCTCGTGCGCGACAAACGCAGCGATCCCGCTGTGGTGGTGATCGACGAGGCGGGGCGTTTCGTTATCCCGGTGCTGGGCGGCCACGCCGGCGGCGCGAACGCCCTGGCCCTGGAGGCGGCCCGCGCCCTCGATGCCATCCCCGTCGTCACCACCGCCAGCGAGGCGCTTGGTTTGCCCGCTATGGATATGATCGGGCGCGATTGGGGATGGAAAATCGAGCCTACTGCCCACCTGACGGCAGTCGCCGCAGCGGTGGTGCGCGGCGAGTTGGTTGGCGTGTGGCAAGAGGTGGGACAACGCGACTGGTGGCAGCCCTTTGGGGCTTCCTTCGTCGCGCTTGATACCTGGCCCCCAAGGGATACCTACGCTGCGCTGCTGGTCATCTCGGATCGCGAGGTCATCGACCCCGGACGTGAGCCGCTGCTCGTGTATCGGCCGCCGTCGCTGGTGCTGGGCGTTGGCTGCAAGCGCGGCGTCCCCTTCGCGGAGATTGAAGAGATGTTTCAGGAGACATGCCGGTCGCAGCGGCTCGCGCCGCTGAGTCTCGGCGTCGTGGCGACGGCGTCGCTCAAGGCCGACGAGCCGGGCCTGATCGCGTTTGCCGAGCACCACGGCGTCCCGCTCCGTGCCTTCACTGTCGAGGAATTGCAAGGCGTCGGACCGTTGCCGACGCCGAGCGAGGCAGTGCGGCAGCGCGTCGGCGTGGCGGGCGTGGCAGAGCCTGCGGCGATGCTGGCGGCGCAGACACGCGAATTGCTGATGCCCAAGCGGCGCGGCCGGCGCGTGACGATGGCCCTCGCCCGGAGAGAAGCATGACGGTCCACTTCATCGGCGCTGGTCCCGGCGATCCCGACCTGCTGACGCTGCGCGGACGCCGCCTGATCGAGCGCTGCCCCGTGTGCCTCTATGCCGGCTCGCTGGTGCCCGCTGAGATCGTCGCCTGCGCTCCGCCCGGTGCAACCGTGATCGACACCGCGTCACTCCACCTGGAGCAGATCGTCGCCCTGATGGCCCAGGCCCACGCTGCAGGCCAGGATGTCGCGCGCGTCCACAGCGGCGACCCGAGCCTCTATGGTGCCATAGCCGAGCAGATGCGCCGCCTCGACGAACTGGGCATTCCCTACGAGGTGGTGCCTGGCGTGTCGTCGTTCACCGCGGCGGCGGCTGCACTGCGGCTGGAGTTGACGCCGGCGGGCGGCAATCAGACGGTAATTCTGACGCGCGCACCCGGCCGCACCGGAACGCCGGAGAACGAATCGCTGGCGGAGCTGGCGCGGCATCGTGTCGGGCTTGTGCTGTTCCTGAGTGCCGCCCAGGCGCCGGCAGTCGTCGAGGCGCTGACGCCGCACTACGGACCGGATGCCCCGGTGGTGGTCGCCCACCGCGTTTCGTGGCCGGATCAAGTGCTGCTGCGCTGCACACTCGCGACCCTGGTGCGAACGCTCGCGGAGGCACAGATTCGCCTGACCGCGTTGATCCTCGTCGGCCCGATGCTGGAGCCGGAGCGAGCGCGCGACAGCCGCCTGTACGACCCCGATTACAGTCACCGCTTCCGTCACCGCGAACCCTGATTGGTGGTGAGGGGAAAGCCCACGGGTCGCGGCCCGTGGGCTTGGATTCCACCGACCGGGTGGTTGCTCTTGTCCGCGGCATCGAATCTGCGACAATCTTCCCGGATATCCTCTCGGTGGCCATCGTTTGATAGGAGGTGCAGGAATGCTCCGTGGCAAGCAATGGGCGGCCATGCCCATCCTGATGTTGGCCGTCATCGTCGGCGTCGAGGCACAGGGCGGCGGCAAGGGCAAAAAGGCCACGACGCCGGAAGAGGCCGTCAAGTTCATCGAACAGGCGTTCAAAGCGGGCGACGCTCACGCCGCCCTCGACCAGATGGCCGAACCGAGCCGCACGCTCCACGAGTTCGAGCTGACCAACCTACTCACAGATGAAGCCCTCCGCAAAGCCTTCGACGACAAGTTCGGCAAGGATCCTAAGTTTGTGGCGGGGCCAAGCGTCAAGGAACTGCTGCAGGCCCTCAAGGGCCTGCGCGTCCACGCCAAACAGGACAAGGGCGGAGGCAAAGTCGAGTTGAAAGTATGGGTGACGGACGAGCACAAGCCCGGGAAAACGATTACCATCGAGCACACCTGGATAGCGCTCAAGCAGGGCGACGCCTGGAAGTTGCTCGTCCCAGTCGGCGGCCCCAGCGGCAAGGTGGCGACGCGCAAAGGCCCCGACGGCAAGGACGTCGAGGTCGAGATCGGCGAGAGCGGCAAAGATCCGGATCCAAAAGAGATAGGCTATATCAAGAATTCACTGCCGAAGTTCAAGGACCTGATGGAGAAGCTGGCTCGCCAGATCAAGGAAGGAGCCTACAAGACACGTCCAGAGGCAGACCAGGCCGTGCGGGCCGCACTGGGAGCGTTCCGGCAAGCCAACCCGCCGCCCAAACTGGACACAAAAGAGGGCAAGAGTGAAGAAAAGAAGAAGTAGCTGGTTGACCCTCCTGGGCTGGCCTTGAAGTCGCATTCCCGTGGCGGCTACAATCCCATCATGCCAGATTGTTGAGGGCCGGTGCATGAATCTGCCACATTGGGGCGGATTTGGGGGAATGATGATGGAAATTGTTGTTCTTGTTGAACCGCTTGCGGG
Source organism: Gemmataceae bacterium (assembly GCA_035637055.1). Lineage (GTDB taxonomy): Bacteria > Planctomycetota > Planctomycetia > Gemmatales > Gemmataceae > DASPXY01. The sequence continues at coordinate 8,016 of DASPXY010000688.1, forward strand.
TGGACGTTTCCGTGCCAGGGCCGGTGAACCGCTGAATCTCTGCGCCGAAGGGACGACTGTTGAAGAGGCCACCAGGCAACTCGGGGTGTTGTTCGATGCGCTCATGGCACGCGGGTGCCAGCTCGCCGCGCTTACCGTTGCGAACGGCAAAGTGACCATTCCGCCCGTGTGTTCCTTTCCCGCGGACAACCTGTACCAGACGGACTGGGCCTTCCGCGAACTGCAGGAGGCCATCGCGGAGAACCGCCGCCAGGAGGAAGCGGCCAATTCATGAGCGGGTTTCTGCTCGACACCGACACCCTGAGCCTGGCCCAGTTTGGTCACGCCACCGTTGTCGCCAACCTGGCAAGCCATGTCGCTGCCGACGTCGCTCTCCCCGTGATTGCCCTTCAGGAGCAAATGCGGGGGTGGTTGAACCGCCTCACACGCCTCACCTCGCCACCCCAGCTGGCGGACTGGTACGATCGGCTCGTCGGCCGCATGTTTCCGGTCTGGCGTTCCTATTCATTACTCTCCTTTACGGAACCCACAATCCTGCGCTTCGAGCATCTCCGCTCGCTGAAACTCAATGTCGGACTGATGGACCTGCGCATCGCGGCGATCGCGCTCGAAAATGGCCTGACGGTCGTGACGCGCAACCAGCGCGACTTCGGCCGCGTGCCAGGGCTCGTCACCGCGGACTGGTCAGCTTGAGCGCCGGTCACACCCTGCGCTTCCTATCAGAAGTTCAAACCGCGCCCGCGCAGCACCTCCGCGAGACGATCCGGATAATCGGTCGTGATGCCGTCCACGCCCCAGTCGAGCAGCCGCTCCCAGTCCTCCGGCTCGTTGACGGTCCAGGGCACGACCGCGATGCCGGCATCGTGGAGTTGCCGGACCTGAAAGCGATCCAGAAACTCGACATCGGGACAGTAGCAGTCGGCCGCCGCGGCGTGGACCAGCAACACCGGGTCGGCCGGGGTCGTGCCGGCGACCAGGATTGCCGTCCGCAAGCCAGACTCCAGGCGCTTCAGGTGCATCGGACTGCGGTGATCGAAACTGCGCACGCTCGTCCGCTCGACGACGCCCGCGCGCCGCACTGCATCCACAACCCGTTGCTCCAACAGGCTCGGGGCGCTGCCGTCGTAACCGTCGTCGAGGTAATGCGGGCGAAACGACACCCGTTTCAATTCCAGATCGAAACGCACCTGCCGCGCCCGCGCGCGCGGCCAGGCGATCTTGCCAGCCACCGCCCCCGCTTCCCCCGCGTAGGCCGCCGCAAAGGCGAACAATTCGTCCAGCGTCGGCGGTGTGTACGGGTCGATCCCGCGCTCCGTCGCAAACGCCTCGGCCAGCGGGGTCACCCGGGCGTCCTGCGTGGCAAAGCGGTGTGGCTCCGGGTTGAGGTCCGCCCGATAACCGCGCAGCTGCGCCAGGGTCAGGCTGCGCAGGATCGGCCGCCGCGCCGGGTCCGGCCCCGCCGTGCCCGGCAGGGGCCGGCAGCGTAGCTCGCTCAGGGCGTGATCGTGACGCAGAACCGGCACGCCGTCCGCCGTGAGAAGGACGTCGGTCTCGATCGTCGTCACGCCAACGTCCAGGGCGGCCTCGAACGAGGGGAGCGTATTTTCCGGCTTGAGGCCGCGCGCCCCGCGATGGCCCTGCAAATCGAACCGGCGTATGGACATGGTGGTCATCCTCCGTGATCCAGGCGGCGGCTTGCGCAACAGCAAGCCCCCGGCGGCACGCTGCGCGCCGCCGGGGGCTTCCTACCAACGGAAGGACCGAATGGCTACCGGCGCTTGATTTCGCGGCGCAGGTTTTCCAGTTCGCGTAACAGGTTGTCCAACCGCCGCGACAGGTCGCTTTCGTCAGTGCGCCCCTTGCCCTTCGGAGCCGGCGCCGGCCTGTATTCGCCCTTGCCCTTGTCCTTGCCCTTGGCTGCCGGGGCCGTCCCCTTGCCGCTGTGCGCCTTGATCCACGCGACACGACCGGGATGGTCTGCGGGCTTGCGCGCCAGGCCGGGCGGCAACTGCAGGCCGGCAGCGGCCCTCACAGCCCCCTTGCCCTTGCCAGCGCCTTTCTGCGCAGGCTGTTCGTAGCCCTTGCCTTTGCCCTTGGCCGCGACGGCCGCGCCTTTTCCCTTGCCTTTGCCCTGGTCTCGGTCTCTGTCGTCGTCCGCCACGCCTGTCGCGACCAGGCAGGCGACGCTCAGGATCGCAAAACTCCAGACAACGCACCAGGAGCTCATCAGCGGCCTCATGCGTGACACCCCCTCCGGCACCGGAAACCGTTCCTCCGAGGCGGGCCGGCGCCTCCCCGCGCAAGGAGTCTCAGAATTTCACCAGATCATTCTCCCTACCCTCGTAACGAGCGCCGGAGATGGTCGTTGGCGCTGCGCACCTGTTTTCTCGGCGGGAATGTCACAGGGTGTCAGGGAAGTCCACGGGCCGCGGCCCGTGGGGCTTTGCTGTCCTCACTTGGTCCCCTTTCACTGCCTTGACTTTTGCCGTTGAGCCCCGCATGACCTCCCCAGTATAATTACCTATCAAATGCTGCGGGTGCCGGTTATCCATCTCGCCCAGAACTATACACCAAGGCGACCTGCCATGGCGAAGGAATCTGTCGAAAACCTCTGCCTAAAGGCCCAGCGCGCTATCAAGGAGGGGGATAACGAACTGGCCCGGCGGCTCTACCTGCAAGCCCTTGGCCTGAAGTCCGACAGTCCGGACATCCACTACGGGCTCGCGACCGTCTGTTTTCTCCTCGGCGACCTGACCAGCGCCGCCCATCATTTCAAGGAGGTCACGCGGCTGGATCCGCTCCGCGCCGGGGCTTTCATCAATCTTGGCGCCGTTTACAACCGCCTTGGCCAACTCGACGACGCCATCCCGGTGCTGCGCCGCGGCATCCAGATCGACAGCAACCGCGGCGAGGGCTATTACAACCTCGGCCTGGCGTATCGGCGCAAGGGTCAGTCGGACCTTGCCATTCAGGCTTACCGCGAGGCCGTGCGCGTCAATCCGCGCATGCCGGACGCCCACTATAACCTCGGCAACCTCTACATGGAGAAGGAGCAGTTCGGCCTGGCCGCCACCCACTACCAGCAGGCCCTCGATCTGCGGCCGAACTGGGAGAAGGCCGATCACGGTCTGCAGCGCGCCGAGGCCGCCCAGTCTCCCGCCCCGAAGAAGGGCGTAGCGGCCGAAGAGGGGCCGACTGCCCCACCGCCAACGCTCGATCCGGAACGCATTGTCGATCCCACCCTCCACGCCGCGCTGCTCAGCACTCTGCACAAGGCGACGATCGAATCGGAAGGCCACGGCCGCGGTTTCCTCAAAATCCTCGAAAGCGAGATTGAACCGGCCATCAAGGAGTTGTCCAGCTGTCTCCTCTACCCCGACAGCAGCGCTACCGAGATTGACGCCTGTGTGCAGAAGTTCGAGAGCGCCATCGCCAACATGCGCAGCATTCAACGGAGCCTCCAGCACACGATGGAGCGGGTCCGCACAGTCGGCGACCAACTCCTGAAAAGCTAGAGCGTGAGTTCAAGCGCGGTGTGGTTCGTAGTCCCGCCTTGAGGCGGAACAAGCCATTTCCGCCTCAAGGCGGGACTACGAACAGCAGACCACGCGAGAAAACTTCGATTTCCTTGGGGCAGCGGGTATAATCCAGACATGGATCGAGTGCCAGGCCGTATCCCCCACATCGGGAAACCCCCTGCCATGATAGCCATCCTCAGCGACATCCATAGCAATCTCGAAGGGCTGCAGGCCGTCCAGCGCGACCTCGCCAGCCACGGCGTGAAGGACGTTTACTGCCTGGGAGATGTCGTCGGCTACGGCCCCAACCCGCGCGAGTGTCTCGAAACGGCGATGGACTTCAAGCTGACCCTCCTGGGGAACCACGATCAGGCCGTCCTGTTCGATCCGCCCGACTTCAATCCCACCGCCCAGCGTGCCGCCTTCTGGACGCGCGAGCAGATCGACGCCCCCATCCGCAGCCGTCAGGCCGCCGACCGCCGTTGGGAATTCCTCTCCGCGCTGCCACTGACGCACCGCGAAGGCGAGGTGCTCTACGTCCACGGCTCACCCGCCAACCCGCTGCACGAATACATCTTCCCCGAAGATGTGTACAACCACCGCAAGATGGACAAGATTTTTCACCTGGTGAAGCGCTACTGCTTCCAGGGGCACACGCACGTTCCCGGCATCTTCACCGAGGATCTCCAGTTTTACAGCCCCGAGGAGATCGGCTTTATCTACGAACTCGACAGTCGCAAGACCCTGTGCAACGTCGGGTCGGTCGGCCAGCCGCGCGATTGCAACCCCCGCGCTTCCTACGTCCTCTTCGACGGCAAGACCATTCAGTTCCGCCGCATCGAGTACGACTTCGAGACCACGGTGCGGAAGATCTACGGTTTTCCTGACCTCGACCGTTTTCTCGGCGACCGTCTGCGCAGCGGCAGATGACAAGGTGACAAGGTGACAAGGTGACAAGGTGAACGGAAGCAACACCCCTTCACCTTGTCACCCTGTCACCTTGTCACCTTGTCACCAAAGGAGGGGCCATGCTTCGCTGTCACGTCAGCAACGAGCGCGACCGACAACAGCTGGAGCACGACCGCGGGCCACTGGAGTTCGGCCGGGGACCAAAACGCAACGACATCCCCCGCTGTGTCATTCACGACCCCTACGTGTCCAAGGACCATGTCCGCGTCTGGGAACTGCCTGACGGCCGGCTGCGCGTCGAGAACCTCAGCCAGAAAGCGCCGATCTGGCTCTCCGCCAACAGCAGCATTTTGCCTGGCGGGAGTTTCGATCTCGAATTGCCCGCCCGCCTGAGCGTCGGCGATTCGGTGATCGACATCGAGCCGGCGGCCCTCGACGAAACCATCCAGAGGGAACACCTGGCCACCGTCGCCCAGCCGGTGCGCCCTGTCGCTGGCAATCGCCCGATCCTGAGTCACCTGGGCCGCGCGCCGTCGCCGGAGACCCTGATTTCCTGGTTCGAGACGGTCTGCGCGGTGCAGCGTGCTGCCCCCGGCACCCCGGAGTTTTACCAGCAAATTGCGCAAGCGCTGGTCGAGCTAGTTGGTCTGGACCGTGGGCTCGTGCTGATGCGTCAGGGGGATGCCTGGCAGGTGCTGGCCCGCGCCTTCCAGGACGAAGGCGGCACGGGCCGCGAGTTCAGCTCCACCATCCTGCATCACGTCGTCGCGGAACGACGGACCTTCTTCCAACCGTCGGTCAGGAACACCGCGGTGGAGAGCCTGATGGGCGTGCAGATGGTGGTGGCCTCGCCAATCTTCGACGGTCAGGACACCGTCTGCGGCGCCGTCTACGGCTCGCGCAGCCTGTCGGCGCGGAGTCGCGAGATTGGCCCGCTCGAAGCCCAGGTCGTGCAGTTGCTGGCCGCCATCGTCAGCAGCGGCCTGGTACGACTGGAGCACGAGGCCGAGGCGACGCGGATGCGTGTGGCCATGGAGGCAGCCGCCGAGGCGGAGCGGGCCAAGAGTCAGTTCCTCGCCAACATGAGCCATGAACTGCGCACCCCCCTCAACGCCATCATCGGCTACAGCGAGATGCTCCAGGAGCAGGCCGGCGACGTCGGCCAGGAAGATTTCGTTCCCGATCTGGTGAAGGTCCACAGCTCCGCCAAGCACCTGCTGGCCCTCATCAACGACATTCTCGACCTGTCAAAGATTGATTTCGGCGGCATGAAGATCGTGCCGGAGGTGTTCGATGTGGCAGCGCTGGTGCGCGAGACGGCCGGAACGATCTCGACGCTGGTCGATCAGAAGGCGAACAAACTGGAGGTCAATTGTGCGGCGGACGTGGGCAAGATGAACAGCGATCCGCTGCGGGTGCGGCAGTGCCTGCTCAACCTGCTCAGCAATGCCTGCAAGTTCACGGAGCGCGGCACAATTCGGTTGACGGCAGCGCGGGTGGCGCGCGCGGGGACGGACTGGATTCAGGTGCGGGTGGCGGACAGCGGCATCGGCATGACGAAGGAGCAGATGGGCCGTCTGTTCCAGCGCTTCTCGCAGGCCGACGACAGCACGACGCGCAAGTACGGCGGCACCGGGCTGGGGCTTGCGCTAACGCGCGAGTTCTGCCGCTTGATGGGGGGCGACGTCAGCGTCGAGAGCGAGGCAGGCAAGGGCTCGACGTTCACCATCGATCTGCCGGTGCAGTATGTCAAAGGATAGTGGTTCGTGGCTTGTGGTTAGTAGTTAGCGAAGACAGGGGAAATACCCAAGTTTCACTAACCACGAACCACTAGCCACCAACCACTTTTTTTGCTTTTCAGGCAAAGTCTTATGCCCGTTGCGCCGATATTAAAGACCGGACCCTCAGTAGACCCCGCGCAGAATGAGGTGAACCGGTGTCACGTGAGTTCAACGTCCTGGCTTTGATCAAGGGACAGGAGCGCTACATCTTCGTCTACGACGACGACAGCCATGACCCGTTGATCGAGGCGT
>DASPXY010000689.1:0-3669 GCA_035637055.1 Gemmataceae bacterium
CGCCCGGCCCTTGCTACGTCAAGTCGAGCACACCACCGCCCGCAAGGGACCGTTCATCCTCGCCAACATGATCCGCCTGGCACTGGCCAAGTACGCCGCCAGCCGCGACGGCGACGCCGTCGGCCAGGCCGTGCGCAGTCAGGCGGAGGTCGAGCAGGGCCGACTGGTCAGCAGCATGGCGACGGTGCATTACCTGGCGTGGGCCATCCCCGCGATCGGCTTTCTCGGCACGGTAATCGGCCTGGCGGGCAGCCTGACGATGACGAATCGCCTCGACGAGGACGGCTTCCTCAGCCAGGCGACGCGACATCTCACCTTCGCCTTCGACTGCACCCTGGTCGCCCTTGGCCTGAGCCTGGTTCTCATGTTCCTGCTGCACTCGCTCCAGCGCGACGAGGAGGGACTGGTACTCGATTGCCAGCAGTATTGCCTGGAACATCTCGTCAATCGCACCTACGAACCGGCCGCCTTGGTGGATGCCTGAAGCCCACGGGTCACGACCCGTGGGCTTGAACTGACTGCCCCTGGTCGGTCGCCGCGCCGAGAGAACCGCACGATGACGCTAGTCGGTCTGGACCTGAACGCCACGCGCGCCCGCGCCGTCACCGGTTCCGCGGGTGACGCCTTGCAACGGGCGGCCCTGGAACCACCGCAACCGGATCTGCCCCTGGCCCTGAGTTTGAAGGGGGAGGCGACGGTCGGGACCGCTGGGCTGCGCCTCGCACGCCGGTCGCCGTATCTCGCCCAACTTTGCTTTCTGCCCGAGTTGGGTCAGCCACGACGGCACGGGCAGGAGACCGCGCCAGAGCAAAGGCGCCTGGACGGCACCAGCGCGACCGTCCTGCTCCTGGAGCGTCTTTTCGAGACTTTTCATCCCTGCAAAGGTATCTTCTGTAGCGTACCGCCCTACCTGACCACGACACAGGTTGGCTTGCTGTTCAGCCTGTCCGAGGAAGTCGGGCTGCCCTTGCGCGGGGTGGTGTCCGCCCCGTTGGCCGCTGCCCTGGCTGCTCGTGCATCGCGCACCTGGACAGGGACCGCCATCATCCTCGACGTGGACGACCACGCCCTCACGGTCAGCGCCCTCGCCGCCGTGGGTAATGAGCTGCAATTGCTGGAAGCGCGGACCCTCATGCGTCTGGGCCTGCGTGCCTGGACGGAGCGGTTGCTCGATGCCCTGGCCGATCGCTGCATCTTGCAGAGCCGGCGCGACCCGCGCGATTGCCCCGCCGCCGAGCAAGCCCTGTTTGAGCAACTTGACGGCGTCCTGGATGCCTGGCGCGCGGGCCAGTCAGTGCAGGTTGCGTTCCAGGCGACGCACTGGTATCAGCGGCTGGCGTTGACCCCCCTCGACGGCGCCGCGTGCTGCGCCGCGCTGGCACGGCGGGCATTGGCGGAGATTGCGGAGGTCTGTACGGCCCCCTGGCCAACAGGAGCGCCCGGCGTGGTCCTGATGACGACCGCCGCCGCCCGCTTGCCTGGGCTGGTCGCCGGTGTGGAAGCCTCCTTCGCGGCGTGGCGTGCTGCCTCGTCTGCGGCGAGCCCTGTCCCCTCCGACGACTTCGGCGAGGGCCTGCTGGATGAGGAGGAAGACGATGCCTCTGCGGTCGAGGTGTTAGCGCCCGACGCGCTGGCTCGTGCGGCCCATGCGCTGGCAGTGCTGGTCGAGCGCGGCGATTTGCCGGTGGGTCAACTCGATGTAACAGCTCCGCTGCCGGTCACGGCACCCGCGGACGCTGGTCCGGTGCGGTTGCGCTATCAGGGACACGAGTATCTGCTCGATCGGTCGGCCTTCGTCCTCGGGTGGCAGCCAACCTGTGACCTGGTCTTCGCCTGCGATGCCTACCCGACTGTCTCGCCGCGGCACTGTGAGATCGTTTGCTCCACGGACGTCTGCACCCTTCACGATCGCAGCCGCACCGGGACTTTCCTCAATGACGAGCCGGTCAAGGGGCCGACGGTCCTGCGCGCGGGCGACTCGATCCGTCTGGGATCGAGGGGGCCGGTGCTGCGGTTCCTGGGCGGGGTGATCGAATCCCGGCCCGTGAATAGTTCGGCGTGACTGCTCCGGTTCGTTTAGCCGCGGTTCGGAGAACCGCGCTGAGAGCGCGGTTCTCCGAACCGCGGCTAAACAACTCAGCACCGACGCCTGACCCGGTAACCTCAACCCGGAGGCCCCATGCAGACCCGCCACCGCGTACCGACGATATTCACCCTCTACATGGTGGATGTCTTTTGCTGCGCCCTCGGTTGTGTCATCCTCCTGTGGCTGGCCAATGCCCGCGATGCCCGGCGCAAGGGGACGGCGCATGCTCAGGCAGCGAGGCAACTCAGCGAAACGCGCCTGCGTCTGGCATCCACCGAGGGGGAGTTGACGAATGTGCGGGCGGCCAACCTCGCCGCCCAGAAGCAGTATGAAGACGTTCGCCGTGATTTGAAACAGGCCGAGTCGGTGGCGGTACGGCTGCGCACCGAGTTGAAGGAGGCGCGTACCCAGGAGGACGCGCTGACGGCGGCGCTGGCGAAGAAAACGCAAGAATATCAGGCCCTCGCGGGCATGGCGTCCGCCAGCGAGCAGCTCCTGGCCGCTCTCCGCAAGGAGCTGCAGGAGAAGACGGCGCAACTTGCCGAGGTCAACGTCCGCGCCACCGGGTTGACGACGCGGCTGCGGGAGGCGGAGGCGCGTGTCAGCCGTCTGGAGCGCGAGGCGGATACGCTGCGCGGGACGGCACGCAATTCCGCAGAGCAGCTGGCGGCCCTGGAGAGTCGATCGCGCGTGCTGGAGAAAGATCTTGATCGCCGCAACACCGATTTGGCCGACGCCGGCAAACGGCTGCGCGAACTCCTTGCCGCCGCCGAGAAGTTTGAGCAGCGACTGGACGCGCGCGGCAAGGAACTCGCCGCGGCGGAACAGCACTCCGCCCGCCTGGAGGGGCAGGTCAAGAGCCTGACCGGCCAGGTTCAGGAAGTGCGGACGCAGGCGGACCGGCGTTTTGCCGGCATCACCTTGACCGGCGAGCGCGTCGTGTTCCTGGTCGATATGTCCGGCAGCATGCGCATGCGCGACCCCGCGACGGAGGATCGCACGAAGTGGCCGCTGGTGTGCGAAACGCTCGGCCGGCTCATGCACAGCCTGCCGTCGCTGAAACGATATCAGGTCATCGTCTTTTCGGATCGCTTATCGTATCCCTTGGGCGGCGATGGGCGCTGGCTGGAGTTCGACCGGGGCAGCAGCGTGAAGGTGACGGTGGATCAGCTGAAGCGCGTGACCCCGTCGGGCGAGACGAACATGTACGCCGCTTTCGCCGAGGCGTTCCGCTTCCGCAGCCAGGGCCTCGATACGATCTACCTTTTCTCCGACGGGCTGCCAAACGTGGGCGAAGGGATACCGGCTGGGGCTATCGGTCTGAAGGAGACGGAGAAGGCCATTTATCTTAGCCGGCACGTGCGGCAAACGCTCAAGAGCTACTGGAACCAGGAATTGGTCGGGCGGCCGCGGGTGCGGATCAACGCGATCGGCTTCTACTTCGACAGTCCCGACGTGGGCGCATTCCTCTGGGCACTGGCACGCGAGCACGACGGTAGTTTCGTCGGCATGAGCAGGCCGTGAAGTTGCTGGGCATTTCCTGACCAGCTACTCTGTCGAAACCCCTCCCCCCAACCCCCTCC
>DASPXY010000690.1:0-4391 GCA_035637055.1 Gemmataceae bacterium
CAGGGGCGAGGGGAGAAAGACAACCGGACACTTTCTCCCGGATCATGAATGAGAAGGCCCCCAGGGCATCCTGCGCCAAACCGGTTTGAACGAACCTCCGCGGGGGTCTCCCACCCGTAGCGAAACGAAGCCGATCCCAGCGACGTTAAACTGGGTTCCTCCTGACGACTGTGCCTGTCCTATCGACTTTGCCGGCAACAACCCAACATTCCTGGCGTGCGCCGGCCAAGCTCTTCTTGTAACCCGTCGCGATCAATTTAAGTTGGAGTGGAGAGGTCGTGCTAACGGACAGCGACCACGAGACGAGGGGTTTGTGGTGTTCTCCAGTTCGGAGCTGGGGCAGACGAGAGGCGTTCCATAGACCACCCATCGAGTACAAGGAGCACTTGCCATGAAACCCTTTTCCTGCTCCGCCGGCGCTTGTGCGCTGGGGCTGCTGCTCGCCCTGTCCGGGCCGCTCGAAGCCGCCTGGAACAATGTCTTCCAGGTGACTTGTGGTTGCCGTCACCGGCGCCCGACGACCGCCGCCTTTGTGCAGGTGCCGGCGGTGGCTGCGGCCCCGGCGGCCCCCTGCTGTGACCCTTGCCCGCAGCCGGTCTGCACGACGCGCTACATCCAGCGCTGTTACTATCAGCCGGTGACCAGCTACACCACCAAGACCTATTACGAGCCGGTTACCACCTACCAGACCAAGTACTTTTACGAGCCGGTAACGAGCTATCGCTACACCTGCGCCTACGACCCTTGCACGGGTTGTCCGCAGCAAGTGGCGACGCCGGTGACGTCGTATCAGCTGCGCTCGCAGTGCTGTCCGGTGCAAAGCTGGGTGCAACGCTGCTGCTCGGTGCCGGTGACGACGTATCAGCGCGTCTCCTACTGGGAGCCGCAGACGACGTGCTGCGACCCCTGTGCCGCCAGGGCACCGGTCGCTGCGGCCGTCGTGCCCGCCCCAGTCGTGCCCGGACAACCGCCCGCGATCCTGGAACAGCAGCGCCAGACGCCGCCCCCGCCGATGATCAACGAAGGGCGGAGCGGCAACGGCAACGGCGCTGCTCCATTCCAGCAAGACTATCGGCCGCCGTTCAACGGTTCGGGCAGTTCGTTCCGTCCTCCGGTCGGCGGGCCTGTGCCTGTGCAGCCGGTCAGTCCGCCCCCGCCGGCGGTCAAGGTGGACCGGATTGCCTTTGCGACCAGTGCCCGCGTCGATGGCCAGGTGGTGCGACTGGACCGGACGCCGCGGGCCGGTGCCCAGGTGATGTTTATCAGCGCCCAAAGGCAGGCCCCGCACCAGACGGTGACAGCCAACTCTGCGGGCCAGTTCCAGGTGAACCTCGCCTCGGGCAGCTGGCTGGTCTACGTGAATGGCTCGGACGGCCGGCAGGTCTTCCATAGCCGCATCGAGGTGGACGGCAAACAAACTCCGCTGACCGTTGTGGCCCGTTGATCGACGATGTCCCAGGTGCTTCGCCATGACAAACGGCCTCCGACCGCTGTCGGGGGCCGTTTGTTTTTTCACTCCCGGCACCAACCGAGGGGCACATCGGATGAGGCTGTAACAAAACCCCTCCCCCCAACCCCCTCCCCTGCGAGGAGAGGGGGAGAAGAAAAGCGGAGGCTGGTTTGCTCCCCCTCTCCGTTGCGGGGAGGGGGTTGGGGGGAGGGGTTTTGTTACAGCCTGGATACTGTTTTCGCTTGCGTTGCCGGCGCTGCTCGTGGTATCCCATTAAAAATCCCCTCAACCATACGGGCCGGGCTTTCCTGTCCCGGCCGAACCGCCTCGACCAAGGGAGGACGCCGATGAGTCGCGCACAGGTTCGCCGCGGAGTCGCAGGTTTGCTCACCATCACCGCCTTTCTACTGATCGCCCTGGCCATGAGGCCGGGATCCGAGAACGCTTCGGGGCAGGCGGGCAAGCCGCGCCCGGAGGGCAAGCCGATTGCCATGATTCCCGACCTGGCTGGTTTGACGGTCCGCCTGGGGTTGAAGGACACCAAACCGACCGACTGGGACGGACAGGTCCAGCTCGCGCAAGGACGCTTGCTGGCGCTGGTGATCGGCCAGGGCAACGTCAAGGGCAAGATCGACGGCAACAGCTTCACCGTCCGCTCCGTCGTCAAGAAGATGGACCAAAAGAAGAAAAAGGACGCCCTCACCCGGCCGATCCTGAATCTCACCCTCGACGCGCCAACAACCGCCAAGGTGACAATCAAGACCGCTCAAGGCGCCTTCTCCTTCGCCTTGTCGGAAATGAGTCCGGGCACCACAAAGACATACCTCGACGGTCAGGCCACGGTGACAGCGGAGGTCGGCGCCCTGCGTCTGACCGGGCCGAAGACCGAGGACGACTATCCCGCCCTGGCGCGCGGCCGTGACGGCACTGTCTGGCTGGCGTACAGCGAGTATGTGCCGGGCATGCCGCCGGTCGCCGAGCGGTTGTTGGCGGGCAACTTCGAGGGGCTCGTACCGAGCGGTCACGGCGATCAGGTGCTCCTGCAGCGCTTCGACGGCAAGGTCTGGCAGCCGCCGCTGGAGGTCACCGGCCCCGGCCTGGACATCTGGCGGCCGACGGTCGCCGTCGATGGCAAGGGGACTGTCACCGTTGCCTGGAGTCAGCAAGTTGATGGCAATTGGGATATCTATTACCGTAAATATACGCCTGCCAAGGACGGGATGGGTAAATGGTCGGACGTGGCGCGCGTCACCAACGACCCCGGCAGCGACTTCCACGTCGTCGCGGCGACCGACTCCGCGGGCGTCGTCTGGCTGGCGTGGCAGGGGCGGCGCAGCGGCCATTTCAACATCCTCCTGACCGCCCTGGCCGACGGCCACGCCTGGAAGACGCCGAAGGCGATCGGCCCCAAGGGGACGAACAACTGGAGTCCCGCCCTCGCCACCGACAGCCGCGGACGGGTCTACGTCGCCTGGGACACTTACGAGAAGGGCAACTACGACGTGCGCCTGTTCATCCACGAGGCCGGCGGCGATCGAACCGTCGAAGTGGCGAATTCGGCTCGCTTCGAGGCGAGGCCGAGCCTGGTGTGCGACAAGGACGATCGTTTGTGGATTGCTTATGAAGAGGGCGACGAGCAGTGGGGCAAGGACTTCGCGACCGCGATGTTCCGCAAGATCCCGCTGGACTCGAACCCCGGCTTCGGCCTGTACAACAACCGCACCGTGCGTGTGAAGTGCCTGGCCGAGGGCAAATTGATGCGGCCCGCCGACGACCTGGAGAAAGCCCTGGCGGATGGGAACTTGCCACTCAATCGCAGTCTGCCGCGCCTGGCCGCCGACACTGCCGGAGGGCTGTGGTTGCTGTTCCGCCATCACCCGTTGCCGCTGGGCACCGGCGAGGTGTGGAACAGTTTCGCGGTGCGCTACGACGGCAAAACGTGGGGCGTACCGCAGCGGTTGGCCCACTCCTCGAACCTGCTCGACAACCGGCCCGCCCTGGCGCCGCTGGGCAACGGCGTCCTCGCGGTCTACAGCAGCGACACGCGCACCCGCACGATCGACCGCGATCAGAACGACCTCTTCGCCGCCGTCTTGCGAGCGAGCGGCTCGACCAATTCGCCGCCGGCACTGGTCGAGGGCACGCCGGCCGCCAAGGCGCAGCTGGCAGACGTCCACAAGGACGAGGCGGCGGACATCGCCCGCATGCGCGCCTACCGCATCGAGTCGGGCGGCAAGAAACTGCAACTGCTCCGCGGCGAGTTCCACCGCCACACCGAGTACACCTCCCACCGCGATCAGGACGGCATGCTGGAAGATAGCTGGCGCTACGCCCTGGACGCGGGCAATCTGGACTGGATGGGCAACGGCGATCACGACAACGGCTTTGGGGTGGAGTATTTCTGGTGGCAGATCCAAAAAGTCGCGGATCTGCTGCACGGTCCGCCGCACTTCGTCGGAGCGCTGACCTACGAGCGCAGCACCAAGTACCCCAACGGTCATCGCAACGTGATCATGCCGAAGCGCGGCATCCGGCCCTTGCCGCGCGGCGACCTGATGGGCACGCCGGAGAAGGGCACCCCCGACACGAAGTTGCTCTACGCCTACCTCAAGCACTTCGGCGGCATCTGCGCCTCGCACACGAGCGCGACCGATATGGGCACCGACTGGCGCGACAACGATCCGCTGTTCGAGCCGATCGTCGAGATCTACCAGGGACACCGCCACAACTACGAGCACTTCGGCGCTCCGCGCTCACCGACCGAGAAGACGCAGATCGGCGGCTACGAGCCGGCGGGCTTCGTGTCGAACGCGCTGGAGAAGGGCTATCGCTTTGGCTTCCAGTCGAGCAGCGATCACGTCAGCACGCACATGAGCTACGCCGTCGTGTTGACCGCCGACGTGTCGCGGCAGGGAATCATCGACGCCTTCAAGCGCCGCCA
>DASPXY010000691.1:0-6535 GCA_035637055.1 Gemmataceae bacterium
ATCACGCCCTGGCTTCTCCAGCCAGAGTTCGTCGTGGAAGATCTGGTCTGGGACGATGTCTTGGAGCAGGTAGAGTGAGCAGAGCCGCAGCGCCAACTCCTTAACCGAAGCGTCTGGGGTTGCTCTGGCGATTCGTTCGGAGACGGCGAGGACGATGAAGCCGTTCTTCTTTCCGTCGAAGCCTTCTCGGGTCCAGACCCGTCGGGCGGCCTGGATCTTGTCCCGGACGACCTCATCGGAGGACATCAGGTCTGCCTCAGTGAGGACGCAGTAACTGAGGAACCCACTTCTCGCGGCGGTGCGGCCAAAGAGGCAGGGCTGGTACTTCTGCAGCCAATCGCTGAGCGCGGCGATGCGATCCGCGTCCGAGGCTGCCGGGTTGAACAGCCGCTGGTTGGAGGGCTCGACATCGGGGCTGAAGCCGACTTTGGCCCGCCACGGATCAGGTGTCAAACGAGCCAATAGTTCTGCAACAGAGGTTGGCATAACAACGCTTCCGTTTCGGCTGGAAGGGGAGAGTCGGTCGAACTCCACAGCACCATTGTAACATCTGCTCGCTTGCGTTCCCATCCGGGCTGACCGGCGTGTCCCCGCCCAAGTGGCATGGATACTTGCGAGGATAGAGATGTTCGCAATCGTGCCTGCCCGACCTCAGTGTTGGCATGGACATGACTTGGCGCCGAGCCCGAGAGGTAGTCCCGGGGCCATTGCGCAGTGGCTCGCTGGCGCCTCTCGTTCAGCCGCAACGGCTCTCGGGTCACCTCCGGTCACTGACGGCGCCTGCACGGGGTTCTGGCCCCTTATCGCTGGCCCAAGACAATCGGCTGCAAAGTTTGCGCAGCCGGTAGTGCGGGAGGGCGTGGACAGAACATCGCGGCGCCGTCAAACCGTAGCCGAAGTGCTTGCCGCCGATCGGCGGCCGACGTAGCCCGGCAGGTCCATCCACGGGTAACGCTGCCCCTCGACCAGGATTGCCCATTGCATCGCCGTGCCGCCGCAGTGTGGGCAGCACGGGAAGAAACCGGAAGTGGGCGCCGGGCAGTAGGGCGCTGACTTGTCACGGGGCAACTGCAGCCCACAGCCGAGGCAGGTAACGTCCATCGTGCCAAGGCGGTGCCGCTCCGTCAACCGGATCACCATGAGACGGCACATGAGTGCGGGACTGAGGTCCGGCGGGAGCCTGGACCGACCGCACTCAAGCAGGCCATCGTCCCAACACCACGGCGAGCCTGGCCAGTCGCCACGGGCGTAGCCACTGCCGCCGCGACGCTGCTCAAGCAGAGTCACTCCCTCCTGAACCCGGCCGGCGTCCTCCTCGCGGATGAACTCATTGGCGGCTTGCACCAACTCCTCGAACCTGGCCGCCACCTCCTGGCGGCGGACCAGCGAGGGGTCGTTTGGGTCCAGTTGCTCCTGGTGTTCCTGCTGCTGCCGGAACGCACGGACGCGAGCACCCCTCTGGGCCAGTTCCGGGGCTTGCCGGAGCAGGCGCTTAACTCGTGTGTATACGTTCATGGTCTTCCCCTATCGCTAATTTCTCCAATCCCTCGATTCGCTCCACAAGGCTTAGTTGTTCAGCAGCCTTGATCCCGGTGTTCAGCAGCAACTCCGCAGCCTTGAAGCGCTCATCGAAGTTCGGAGAGCCGCAATCCTTTTCCAAACTGTTGACTGCCGTCAGCATTGCCAGGTGCATCCGGTGGACGGTGCGGCGTATCAGTTCCTGGCGTGCCTCAGCGTAAGCCGACGCGAAGGCGGGTTGCCGCGTCCAGGCCCGCAAGGTGTTCGGGTGGAGGCCAGCCTTGCAGGCTGCATCACTGACAGTGGGCGAAACCAGCAGGCAAGCAATCGCCTTCTCCTGGTCCCGGCTCAATCTCTCCCCGTGTCCCTTGCTCATAAGTCACATCCTGAAACATTCTGCGCCCCTCTGCTCGGAGGCGGATGTCTGGTTTACTGTACCTTGGCCACAGGTCGGGGAGGGGCAGGCCGTGCTCCCCATCGCCGCTAACCAACCCAATCACGGGCACATCTGGCCGCTACTGCGATCCCCAAGCCTGCGAATGAAGACGCCAAGTCGGGCCCTCCGTGACATTGCCGGCCCTCGGCAAAGTCGCAACACACACCGAGTTAGCCGCCCGATGTGGCGTCGAGGCATGCCGACCTGGCGCGGTTGATGGCCACCGTCGCCTGCTGCCAGAAGACGAGCGCCGCCTGCTCCTGACGCTTGTGGAGCCTGTCCGCGACATTCGGAAGCGGGTGATCGCCCACCAAGGCGTCTGCAGCCAGCGCCGGTAACACCTCTGTGGCGCAATGAGGGCAGCACGCGACTTTCACCCCAACGCCTTGCCAGAACCCTGACGCGAAGGCACCGCAAAAAGAGCACTTACCCATATCTCAGTTCCTCTTCGGGGCTTTCGGAGACAGAATCTCGTCGGACTGCCGCAGGGTGTCGGCCTCAGCGGGGCCAGCGGCGGGTCTGGTTCTTGCGCTTGGGAGGCGTCCCCTTCCTGGCATCACCGTGAAGAGGGCCAAACTCCCGCCTATTCGGTTGCTACCGCCCGGCGCTCGCTACTAGCGCCAACACAGCGGCCTTGACGTGCGCGGCTAACGTGGGCCAGGCTTCCACGAGCCGGACCAGATCAGGGTCAGCGAGAGACAACTGTGTCGAATCTGCACCGGATTTTGCAGCGCTCTTTGGAGGCGAATTCCCTAACCACCTGTTCTCACTGTTGGTTGCGTCCGGAAGTGCGAATCCCCTCGGGGTCAGTCATCTCCTTCACTCACGAATTCCTCGGCACGCTTTGCGTCTGGGCCGCCTTGAGTTAGAGGAGGTCAGTCCATGGAACAACCGCCGAAATGTTGGTGACTCGGGGTAGCTGGCGCTGCGGCAAAACACCAGCAACGACGGGAGCGGTGGGCCGCCGAGGCCATCCCGCTTTGGGAACAATGGCGGCACGATCCCTTCTTTCTCCTCGGCATTGGTCTCTACTGGGGTGAGGGAGACAAGGGCCAGGCAGCGTGTCGGCGGAGGTTGAGACTGACTAATTCCGACCCTGCCCTGCTGCGCGTCTGGCTTCGCTGGTGTCGCTGCTTCATGCCTGGCGTGCCACTCGGCTACTTCCTCGGCATCCACGACAACGCGGATGTCGCGGCGGCGCGCCATTTCTGGAAAAGCCAACTGGACATTGAAGTGGAAGTTGTCTCGATTGCTGTGTCGTCGGCCTCCAAGCGAAAACGGAACACCTTGCCATACGGGACTCTGGACATCCGCGTCCGCCGGGGTAGCGTCGAGTGGTTGACGAAGATGTTGGTCTGGTTGGAGTTGGCTCAGCATCTCGGGGCGGCGACAGAGATTCCACTCCACCATTAGCATATTAACATCTCGAATATCCTCGAATCCCTGCACACCTTCTCACCCCGCGTCCATACCGCCCGCACACCCGGTCCATCGCAGTTGTGACTGTCCGACAGCATTTCGTGCAAAAGCGCGAAATGCTGTCGGAGGGCACGGCCATTTGTGGAGTTCCTCTGTGGAGGCGGTGCCGACCGCCGTGCTTGCGAACTCCGGAGACCTCCGCGGATGGGCGGTGAAACCTGTTGTAAGGGATTGCCTGGCATCATACAATTGCGGACGCATTCGGCTGCCACGTCAGCTCGTGGAGGGGAGGCTGATGTCGTCCGCGGGTTCGGTCACGCACTGGCTTCGTCAGCTCCAGGCCGGCAACCACGCCGCCGCTCAGCCCCTTTGGGAACGCTACTTCCACCAGATGGTCCAACTCGCCCGCCAGAAACTCCGCTGTATCCGGCGCGGCGTTGCCGACGAGGAAGACGTCGCCCTGAGCGCCTTCGACAGCTTTTGTCGCGGCGCCGAGGCCAGCCGCTTTCCGCAACTCGCCGACAGCGACAGCCTCTGGCCCCTGCTGGTGATCATCACGGCCCGCAAGGCGATCGACCTGATCCAGGCCGAACGACGCCAGAAACGCGGCGGCGGGGCGGTCCCTGAGGAGTTGGCGCTGGACGCCCTCCTGGGCACGGAGCCGACCCCGGAATTCGCGGCCCAGATCGCCGAGGATTACCGCCGCCTCCTCGAACGGCTGCCCGACGCCGGCCTCCGTTCGCTGGCGCAGTGGAAACTCGAGGGGTACACCAATGACGAGATCGCCCTGAAACTCGGCTGTGTCCGGCGAAGCGTCGAGCGCAAACTGCAACTGATCCGCACCCTCTGGCAAGACGAGGGAGAGGCATGAGCACGACCATCACGACCGACTACGGCAAACTCCCGCGTGAGGTGGCCCTGCGCGTCAACGCGGTCTGCGACCGCTTCGAGGCGGCCTGGCGCCAGGGCCGGCCGGCGCGCGTCGAGGAGTTCCTGGCCGATACGCCCGAGCCGATCTACACGCCACTGCTGCGCGAGTTGGTCTTGCTCGAAATGGACTACCGCCGGCTCAGCGGCGAGGACTCCCGGCCGGAGGAGTATCGGGCGCGTTTCCCCACTCTGCCGCGCGACTGGCTTGAAGGCCAGTGCCCAATCGCCGCGCTGGCGGCCGCTGGCCGCTACCAGTTCCTGGAGGAGATCGGCCGCGGCGGCATGGGGCTTGTCCTGCGTGCTCATGACGCTCACTGCCACCGGGACGTCGCTGTCAAAGTTCTGCACGATCGCCACACAGGCGACGCCCCCGCGGAGCATCGTTTCCTGGAGGGAGCCAAACTCACCAGTCAACTGCAACATCCCGGCGTCCCCCCGGTCCACGAGATTGGCCGGCTGGTCGATGGACGGCCGTTCTTTGCCATGAAACTCGTTGAGGGCCGCACCCTTGCCGAACTCCTCCGGGAGCGCACAGGCCCTCCCGAGGATCTGCCGCCCTGGCTGGGCATTTTTACCCGCATTTGCCAGGCCGTGGCTTACGCTCACAGTCACGGCGTCATTCATCGCGACCTGAAGCCGGGCAACATCATGGTCGGCGCCTTCGGCGAAGTTCAGGTCATGGATTGGGGACTGGCCAAGGTGATCGATGCGACCAGGCCCGGCGAGTTGGCCGCCGGCGAGCCGCCCACGGTCGATAGTCCGGGGACGGCGCAGGCCACCCTGCCCCAGTTTGCCTCGCAGGCGGGCGCGATCATGGGCACGCCGGCCTACATGCCGCCGGAGCAAGCGCGCGGCGAGGTGCAGAGCCTCGACCCGCGTTCCGACGTCTTTGGCCTGGGCGCCATCCTGTGCGAAATCCTGACCGGCCACCCGCCCTACCAGGAGAAACGCGAATCTAATGTGCTCGACCAGGCCGCCAGCGCGGACCTGCTGGGAACATTCACCCGGCTGGAGGCAAGCGGCGCCGACCCGGAACTCGTCCAGCTTGCCCGGGCGTGTCTGGCCGCGGATCAGCAACAGCGGCCAAAGGATGCCGCCGTGGTGGCCGAGGCGGTGGTTGCCCACCAGGCGGGAGTCGAACGGCGCCTGCGGCAAGCCGAACTGGACCAGGCAGCCAACGAGGTGCGCGCCTGGGAAGCCCGCAAACGACGCCGGCTCCGGCAGGCCCTGGCGGCGGCGGTCCTGCTCCTGGCCGGGCTCCTCGGGATGGGGAGCCTGTGGTACGCCTGGCAGCGCGACCAGGCTCATCGAGAGGCAACGGCCTTGCTCGAGTTGGCCGGGGACTTGCAGGACCATTTCCGCTGGGCCGAGGCGCGGAAGGCGCTCACCCAGGCGTCCAGCCGCCTTCAGAGTGTCGGTGCCGAGGCCTTGCTGGACCGGATCCGCCAGGCGAGCGCCGACCTCGAAGCGGCAGCGCGCCTTGATACGATTCGACTGACGCGCTGGACCATCGCCGACGGCAAGTTGGCTTCCGCCCCGGCAGCGAAGGAATACGCCGCGGTGTTCCAGGAGGCCGGGCTGACCATTGCGGCAGACAACCTGTCGGCCGTGACGGAGCGGATCAAGCAGTCCGGCATCCGCAAGGCCTGGGTCGCGGCCCTGGACGACTGGGCACTGGCGACCGAGGACAAATCGCTCCGGCAGCACTTGCTGCAACTGGCGCGCGACGCCGATCCGGACCGCGACGAGTGGCGCGATCGGCTGCGCGAGCCGGCGACCTGGGAGGATCGCGCAAAACTGGAGCAACTGGCGGCCACGGCCAGCGCAGACCAGCAGGTATCCCCTCATTTGCTGACGGTGCTGGCCCAGCGACTGCACGCCACCGGCGGCGATGCCGTGCCGCTGCTGCGGTCGGCGCAGCGTCGTCATCCGAAGGATTTCTGGTTGAACTTTATGCTCGGCAGTTTGCTGGCTCGCCGGGAAGGGGCGGAGACCGCTGCCGATGCGGTAGGGTATCTCCGCGCCGCCTTGATTGTGCGCTCCGATAGCAGCGTCGTGTGCAACAACCTCGCCGTGGCGCTGGAAGCGTGGGGCCGGCTGGACGAGGCCATCGCCACCTATCGCGACGCTCTCCGTCACGATCCCAGCTACGCCCTGGCCCACAACAACCTCGGGGTCGCCCTGGCAAAGAAGCATCAGGTCAAGGGGGGTGAACCACTGGATCTTGATAAG
>DASPXY010000692.1:0-2708 GCA_035637055.1 Gemmataceae bacterium
ACCACGCCGCGCAGCGCATAGCCCAGGGTGTGCGTCAAGGGCAGGCTGTCGTGGGACAGGCAGCACCGGTCGAACCAGCCGTTCGCGCGCTGCAGAGTCAAGGCCCAGTTCACGTTGGCCGCGACGGCGACGGCGTAGCGCGGGGCGTCCACCCGCGCCGCCTCGAACAGGCCCCAGGCCACGTGCGTCTCGTACGTCGCCTCCTCCCGCGTCCCCCACGGCGAGCGGTACTTGCGCCAGCAGCCATCCGCATCCTGCACTTGCACCAGCCAATCGGCGGCGCGGCGCAGCGGCTCGCGGTACGCCTCGCCGAACTCCTGCACACCGGCAGCCAGGCCGAGCAGGATTTGCCCCGTGTTGAAAGTCACCGGCACCACCGGCGTCGCGTCCACCAGGCCGCCCTGAAAAGCGCCTTCGGGGAGCTGAATACTCACTAACCAATCCAGCATCCGCCGCGCCCGTTGGCGCACCTCCGCACCTGCGGCTCCGCCCTTGTGACGGGCGTAGGTCAGCAGCGTCGGCACGATGTAGCCGGTCGTCTCCGGGTAGGAACTGTTCCAACCGTTCAGCAAGCTGTAGTCGCGGGCCACGCCGCCGTCGCGCGTCCGCGAATGATCCTGGGCACGGCCGAGCCAGGCGACGGCCTCGTCAACGGCCTGCTCGGGATCGACGTCGGCGGCGGGCAGGCCGCGCCGGTCGAGTTGCGCCGCAGCCTTCGCGGCGGCCGTCAGGTCCAGCCCAAGCCAGCGCCGGGCGCGCTTGTGAAAAGACTGCCAACACCTCTTCAGCATGGCGGTTCGCGGTTGCAGGGTTGCGAGCCACCCGCGGGGGTGGCCGGAAGTGCGTGTCAGGGCATCCCGTACGTCCTGATCGCACAACTCTAGCTCGCACTGCCGCCGCTCGCCGAGCGATTTCCGCGAAATTCTGTCAGGAGAGCCCGCACATCCGCCAGGACGGTGCGGCGCGCTGCCGCCAGCAGCCAGCCCACGTACGCCACGACACCGACACCAATGACAACCGCCAGCCGCAGCCCGATCTGGTCCCAGCCTGCGAGGCAGCGCTGCGCCAGCCAAACCGCTGCCGCCATGAACCCCACCGCCGCCAGCACCGGCGTCTGCGCTCGCAGCAGATCCAGCGGCCCGACGGCAGTTAGTTGTCGCGTCCGCCACACCAGCGCCGTCAGCATGATCGGGTAAAGGGCCAGCCACACGACGCAGACGCCGAGCAGGCCGTGGCTCGACGCAGCGAGGGCGAAGCACGGCGGGTAAACCAGGACGCAAACGAACGTGTATTTCAGGTTGGCGTCCGGCCGGCCGACTGCGCTGAGCAGCGCCGGCACGGAGGCGCCATAGATCATCAGGACGCCGACCGCGCTCAGCAGCTGGAACGGCAGCACCGCCGGCAGCCACTTGTCCCCCAGGATCAGCGCGAAGGCGTCCTCCGCCACCAGCGCCATGCCGACCAGCGCCGGCGCCCCGAGGCAGCCCAGCAGAACCGTCAGCCGCAGATACCAGTCGCGCAGCCGCGGCCGGTCGTGCTGCAACCGGCAGAATACGGGGTAGGCGACCTGGTTGACATTCGCGGTCAGTTTCTGCACGGGCAGCGAGATCAGCTGGAACGCGAGCGCGTACAGGCCGAGGGCCACCGGGCCTGTCAGCTTGCCGACGATGGCGAAATCGGCGTTGCTGTAGACGAACCACAGCAAGCTGCTCAGGCTGACACTCAGGCCGAACGCGAGCAGTCCGCGCGCCCGCACGCCTGGCAAGCGCAGCCGCGGCCGCCACCCGGCAAGGTAGGTCAGCGACACCGCTTCCAGGACACGAGCCGCCATCGCCCCGGCCGCCAGCGCCCAGTAGCCGAACCCCGCGATCGCCAGCCCAAGTACCAACCCACCCTGCAGCGCCGTTGTGGCCACGTGGACCACCGACTGCTTGCCCAAACGCAACTCCCGGTCGAGCAGCGCCAGCGGGATCGAGCGGAACGGCACGAGCAGCAGGAGCAGCCCCAGCACGCGCAGGAAGCCGGCGAATTCCGGCACTTCCAACCACAGGGCCACCGGCTCCGCCAGGGCAAAGAGGACGGCATAACTGACGGCGGACAGCAGCAGGTGCAGCGTGAAGCCTTCCGCGACGTCGGCGGGTTCGAGCCGTTCCTTCTGGATCAGCGCCTTGCCCACGCCGGCCTCGGCGAGCAGATCCGCCAGGCCGACGATGAGCAGGCCCGAAGTCATCACGCCGTAGTCGAACGGCAGCAGCAGTTTCGCCACCGTCAGCGTGATCGCCCAGACGAAAACCTGGGTCAGCAGTCGGGTCGCGATGAGGATGGCACCGCCGCGGACGGCGCGCTGGCGCAGGTCCGCTGCCTCTCGCCGCCTTGTGCCCTCAGGCTGGCTGTCCAGCTGCGGCGGTGCCTCGGCGCAGTGCTCGACCGCGGTGCTCATCGAATGCCGTCCCATCCCGGGCGCTGTCCTCACAACGAGCGGCGGGGTTTATCCCCGCCGTCCGGACGGCGGGGATAAACCCCGCCGCTCGTCCGCTCCGAGGCTCACGCCCAGCGAACCATCACGCGCACGAACGCATACGCCACAACCAGGAAGATCAGGCTGACCGTGGCCAGGCGGCGCAGCAGCGTCACGTCGCAGGTCAGCACCGGCTGCGGCGAACGGGGCACGCCGACCGCGACGTACGCGGTCACCAGCCCCAACACCA
>DASPXY010000693.1:0-7175 GCA_035637055.1 Gemmataceae bacterium
ATTCGGCCGAAATGGCGGTTGGGTCAGACGATGGCAAACCTGGCCATGACTGCCGGTCGCCTGGATTCAGGCGGAGTCTGGGATTTGGAGGATGTGGAAGCGTTAGCGGCGGCAAACACCTTGATCGAGCAGCATTCTTGCTGGGCAGGGGAAGAAACCGCGTCCCATGAGGGACGTTCGTAAGGGCTTGAGCCAGCGCGTCAAGCAGTCTCTTGGGAAAGGATTCCCATGTCTTATCTCCTCAATCTCGTTTATCTCCTCCTCCTGATCGTGCTCACGCCGTGGCTGGTCTTCCGGCGGCTCACGGGCGGCAAGTATCCACGCGGGCTGTGGCACAAGCTCACCGGCCGGGCCGTGCTGCGGACGGGCGCGGCGCCGTGCGCCTGGTTCCATGGCGTCAGCGTCGGCGAGATTCACCTGCTGCGTCAGGTCGTTGCCGCGTTCCGCAAACGACACCCCGGCTGGGAGTGCGTCATCTCCACGACGACCGAAACCGGCCTGGCCGAGGCGAAACGCTGCTTCGCCGACCTGGCCGTCTTCTACTGGCCGTTCGACTTCACCTGGGCGGTCAAGCGGGCCCTGCGGCGCGTGCGGCCAAACCTAATCGTGCTGGCCGAGGGTGAACTGTGGCCGAACTTCCTCGCCGCGGCGAACCGGCGCCGAGTGCCGGTCGCGGTCGTCAACGGGCGCATGAGCCCGCGCAGTTTTCGCCGCTACCGGCGCCTGGGCGTGCTGAGCCGGCGACTGTTCAACCGGCTCGACCTGTGCGTCGCGCAGACCGACGAGTACGCCGTCCATTTCCAGGCGCTCGGCGTCGCGGCGGGGAAAGTACACGTTACCGGATCGGTTAAGTATGACGGAGCGTGCGCCGACCGTGACAATCCGCGGACATGCGCATTGCGGCGTCTCCTGGCTGTCGAGGAAGGTGATTTAGTCTGGATCGCCGGCAGCACGCAGGCGCCGGAGGAGCAGATCGTCCTCGACATCTATCGGCGGGCGCGCAAGCGACACCGGAACCTGCGGCTATTCGTGGTGCCGCGGCAGAAGGACCGTTTCGACGAAGTCGCGGAATTGCTGCGGCGGTCAGGGCTGCCCTTCGTCCGGCGCAGCGCTCTGACTGAGTCGATCCACGATCGGCGGGCGATCGTGCTGATCGACAGCATCGGCGAGTTGGGCGCCCTGTGGGGGCTGGCGGACGTCGCGTTCGTGGGTGGCAGTCTCGACGGGCAGCGCGGCGGCCAGAACATGATCGAGCCAGCGGCGTACGGGGCGGCGGTGGTGTTCGGGCCGCACGTGTGGAACTTCAAGGACGCGGTCGAGCGACTGCTTGCGGCGAAGGCGGCGATTCAGGTCATGGACGCGGCGGCGCTGGAGGCCGCGGTCAATCGCCTCTTTGAAGATATTGCGGAGCGTCAAAGGATCGGTACAGCGGCGCGCTGGCTGGCGCTGGAGCAACAAGGGGCGACGGAGCGGACGATCGCACTGCTCCAACTTCTGATGCCGCGGACAACAGACGGAAGCGACACTGCTCCCCACCGTCTGGCGGGGTAGTTCGCCCCATGATCTACGATAGCCGCACGTATTGCGGTGGCGGGATGGCCTGGAAGCAGACGCCCGCGCCGAAGCGAGCCACGAGCGCCCGCTTCATGGGAGAGGTGATCCGATTCACGCCGAGGCTAAGTTTCTTCAAGCGCAGCAAGTGTGTTGACTCCAGCAGAGCCCGTGCCCCCTCGTCGCCAATCGCGTTCTCGCGCAGATCCAGCGTGGTAAGCCCGGCTGCCGCAGGGGATTCCGCAAGCAGCCCCGCGCCCTCATCGCCAAGGGCACATTCTGCGAGCCGCAGAATGCGGAGTCGCCCGAATACCGGGGAGTCCAGGAGATTCGGGAGCCACTCCCACCCGACCTGGCAGTCATTCAGGGATAATTCGCGTAGGGCGACAAGGCTCGTGGCCAAAGCCTGAAGAACTCGTCGTGCGGGCCGTGATCCCGTCAAGTCAAGGCGTTGCAATTGTTTGCCGACCGGACCGGTGAGCCAGTTCGCATACCCTTCGTTGCTCATGGGCACACGCGCGAGGGAAAGGGCTTTGAGGGAAGTCAGGTAAGGTGAGAACCCGAGAGCATCGAGGCCAACCTCCCCTGGACGGCTGAACCCGAGGTCCAGGCGAGTCAGGCACTGCGCCTGACTGGCACCGGCCAGGTCGCGGATTCCCACGTGAGAAATGTTGCAATCCTCAAGGGAAAGCCGCAGCAGGCGACCAAGCAGAGCGGATTTGCTGAGCCTGCGGACGCCGCTGTCGCCAATGCGGTAATAGTTCAGAATCAGGTTGGTCAGCCGACCAAGACGGGTAGCACCAGCCAGGATTCGCGCCCATTCCTCCCCGTGCTGCCCCCAGGAGAGGCGGAGGGTTTGCAGTTCCGGAAGGGATGCAGCTGTCAGGAACTCGGCCACCCATTCTCCGCTGTAACTCAACCCCAGGCCAGTCAACCGCGCCAGATGCGCCGACCGCCCCAGATCCTGGGCACGAGGCAGGCTCCCACCACGGAACTCAACGTCACGCAGCGGCACCACACGGAACAGCGGCGGGACCGCTCCTTCCAGAAACATTTCCGTCCCGACAGTGGCCCGCTCAAGGAACCCGCGGCGGAATTCGCACTGCGTGGCCAGGCCGCGCAATGACTGCGCCCAGGCTTCCCCATAGTCCCGCAGCAACTCCCGTTCGCGAACTTCCAGGGCAGCGCGACGCTCGTGCGTTTCGTCCAACCCAGCCAGGGCCACCTGCACACGAATGAACTCGGCGCGTCCGGCGTCCCCCTGCTCCTCCAGCCAATCGCTGTAGACGAGGCGAAGGGCGTCATCGTCGGGCTGATCGAGAATCGCCCGCAGCCAGGATTGCTCGTCGTGCATAGCCGCTCCTGGCGGGAATACTGTGCTTGGACTGTGGCGTGGATTATTCGACATCCCAAATAACGATTTTACCCGTGCTGCCGCCCGCGGCCATGCGAAAGCCATCGGGTGCGACCGCGACCGCTCCGAGGTTGCCGATCTGCCATTCATAGCCGCCGACCTCGGCCCAGGAAGCCGTGTCCCAGAGGCGGACGGTCTTGTCGTTGCTGACGGTCACGAGACAGCGTCCGTCGGGCGTGAAGGCGAGACCTTTGAAGTGCTTCTTGCTCGGCACGCGCGCAGCGATTTCGCTCGCCGTCGCCAGATCCCAGACACGCAGAGCCGGGCCGTAGATGCCGGCCAACAAGGCGCCGTCAGGAGAGAAGGCAATGGCGGTCGGGTGGGCGACGGCAAACTCGGCGTGGAGTTTACCGCGGAGCTTGCCGCTTTTCGCGTCCCAGAGGTAGATTACCGAATCATAACCGCGCTTGCCGAGGACAGCGAACGAGGAGGCGAGTAATTTGCCGTTCGGGTGATAGGCGATACAGCCGGTAGGAAATTGTTGGTTGTCGTTGTCTTCGCGCGACCCGCCCCAACCGCCGGGCAGTTCATCCCAGGTGCCGACCTTCCAGCGAGACACAGGTTCCTCGTGCCCCTGTTGGGCGAGAACTTTTCCGTCAGGCGCGAAGCAGATCTGCTCTCCGCCTGACTCGCTTTTCAGTTCCGGCTCCTCGGGATTGTCTATCAACCAGACCCGAGTGACAAGGGATGCCCACGCTAGCAGTTTGCCGTCTGGGGAGAATGTGACGGCGGCGGGGCCGACGGAGGCACAGGGCCAGCTGAAGACCTCCGTTTGGCTCGGCGTATCCCAGAGACACACCGTCAGATCGTCGCTCGCCGATGCCAGCAACTTGCTGTCCGGTGAGAACGCGAGGGATCGGATCGCCCTGGTATGCCCCTTGAGGATGATCACGCGCTTCGTCCCCATTCCGTGGGCGTCACACCGGCGCCATGTCGTAGATGCGCACCGCCCCGTCGAAGAACGCCACCGCCAGTCGCCGACCGTCGGGGTGCAGGTGCAGGTCGCGGGCGTTGTTCGGCAGCGCCAGCGTGTGGAACGATTGCGCCTGATCGGGCCGCCAGAACCACAGAGCGCCGCCGCTGCCGCCACCCACACCAGCGATGAAGCCGGACAGGTGGAAGTCCACGCCCCACATGGTCCCCTGGAAGTTCGCCGCCGGCCGCAACAGATGCCGCCGCACTCCGGTGTTCCAGTCGAACAGCACAATCACCGGCCTGCCTATGCCCGCGAAGGCGTTCGTCACGTCGGTGATGCCGGCACAGCCCAGCAGCGACCCGTCCCGGCTGAACGCCATGCTGCGCACGCCGCCGATGTCGGCGCGGAACGTCGTGTCGTAGCGGTGCAGCACGGCGGCGTCGAGCGAACGCACCTCGGCCCCGCGCGCGACCTCCCACTGTTTCACAACCCCCCGCAAGTCACCGGAAACGAGATGCCGGCCGTCTGGATGAAAAGCGACATTGTAGACATGAGAAGCGTGGCCACTCAGCTCGCGCACCGCAGCCCCGTCGGCGGACCAGAGTTTGACGAGGTTGTCGTTGCCGCAGCTGGCCACCAGGCGGCCATCGGGGCTGATCGCGACAGCGCGCACCCAACCGCGATGCGCCTCGACCGTGCGGAGCGGAGTCGGCGCGTCGGCGTCGGCCTGCCACCAGATCAGGCGGCCGTCGTAGCCGCCCGAGACCAGCTGACGCTGCGCCGGCAGGAACGCGAGGGCACGCATCCAGCTGCGATGCCCCGTCAGGGCCACCTTGCGCGAGGTGGCGAGTTCCCAGCGATGAATCGTGTTGTCCTGGGCGCCCGCGAAGACGAAGCGTCCTGTCGGATCGAAGCGGCACGAGAACAGGGGGCTGTTGTGGCGCAGCTCCTGAGCCAGCCGCGTTCGCGTTGGGTTCGGGTCGCCGCCGGCGAGGATGCTACGGGCTCGCTGGGGGAAGAAGCTCATGCCAAGATCTCCGAAATCGGCGACGCCTGCGGAGGCGCTCCAGATGAGGACATTTTTTCACCTTCTCTTTACCCCAGTCTAACCGGCGGCATGTACGGACGGAAGGGGCGAGAAAGCATTTCGCCCCTTCGTTGGCGATAGTGTGAAAATCCGTACAGATGAACAGCCCCACCTGACTTTCACGCGGACGCAGGCCGGACTGCAAGAGCGCGCGGCTGCGGCTGCGGCGCACGAAATCAACGCTTACAGCCCTTCAGCAGACAGGGGCCGCAGCCGTTCGGCTGCCGGCCGGAGTGGCCCAGGAAGCCTTGACCGCCACCGCAGTGGCCGGCAAAGTGAAGGAGGCCCACGGGAGGTAGTGACTCGCCAGGGAACCGGCCGCGGGAAGAAGGAACTCCTTCCTCCCGAGGCGTTGTGCGTTCTCATGCACCATCCGGTTGAGGATGTCCGGTTTTGCTCCCCTCTCCCCCGAGTACAGGAGAGAAAGACAACTGGACGCTTTCGACCGGAACGTGGATTAGACGCCTCCGACCAGGAGCTGGCTGCCCTCCTCGTTCCCGATGAGAATGGACTCGCCATCGCCGCCCAGTAGGACGGTCTCCCCGCCCCCGGCGGTGGTCGTTGACGACGGCGCTGACAGGGCTACAGGTGTCGAGGACGTCGGGGCCCACAGGAGCGCCGACCATTGTCCCGAGTCGAGCCAGCTCAGGTCGCCGGTATCAGAGGGGGACGTTTGCCCTTGGGTGAGCGGCGCACTGGAGGACGACTGGCTCACAGTAGTCGTCGCACTCCCACTGCTGGAGTCGCTTCCGCTGCCAGACGCACTCCCGCTGCCACTGGCGGAGGTACTCGCACTCCCCGAACTGCTTCCGGATCCGCTGGTGCTGCTTGAGCCGCCGCTCCCGCTACTCGAACCGCTACCGCTGCCAGACGTCCCCCCGCTGCCACTGCTTGAAGTGCTACTGCCCGAAGCGCCGCTGCCTGAGCTACTCCCGGAGCCACTCCCTGACCCACTTCCGAGATAGGCGTCCGTCGTGGAGCCACTGCCACTCCCGGAACCGCTCCCGGATCCACTGGTGCTGCCAGAACCGCTGCCAGAGCCACTCCCTGACCCACTTCCGCTGCCAGAATCACTCCCAGACCCAGAGCCACTCCCAGACCCACTGCCCGAACCGCTACCACTCCCGGAGCCACTCCCACTGCCCGAGCCGCTGCCGCTTCCCGAACCACTGTGGATGTTGATGGTTCCAGAGCCGGTGGCACTGGTGTAATCGCTGGTGCCGGCAAAGGTGCCGGTAGCGGTGTAACTCCCCACCGCCACCGGCGGATCACCGCTGCTGTAGCTGATACTCGCCGGTCCGAGCAGGATGCCTCCGATGCCGTACACCTCCCCGGTCGTCCCGTGTTCCAGACCGTCGTACATGACATCGACGTTGAACACGATGACGGTGGGTGTCGCTTTGCCGATGATAATGGTGGCGCTGCCACTAGCGCTGGTGTAGTTGGTATTGCCTGAGAACGTACCGGCGGCGGTGGAGGTGCCGGCATGGACCGGCGCATTCCCGTCGGTGGTATCGTAACTGATCGTGGCCGGGCCGAGGTACGCCCCGTCGATCCCGTAGACATCCCCGGTCGTGGGGTGCCCTGTACCATCGTAGGTGGCGGTGACGTTGTCGACGACGACTGTGGGCGTGGCCTGGCTGATCGTCACGGTCACCGGAGCCGACACGCTCACGTCGTACGTGCTATCGCCGTTGTAGGTCGCGGTGACCTCGTGACTGCCGGCATCGAGCCAGGAGACCGTGAGCGGAGCCTCACCATCGCTATCCAGAGTTCCCGTTCCCAGGAAGATAGTCCCATTCTCGTAGAAGGACACGGTCCCGGTGGGTGTGCCGCTTCCGTCCTCCGTCACGGTCGCCGTGAACGTCACAGCGTCGCCGTAGGTCGCGCTGGTCGGAGCCGCCACCAGGGTCGTTGTGGTCGGAATCCGGGTGACCTCCTGGGCGAGCGGGCCCGCTGTGCTCGACTCGAAATCGTCGTCCCCACTGTAGACGGCCGTGATCTCGTGAAGTCCGATTGTCAGTGTGGACGTGTCGAACGGGGCTGCGCCAGTCTCATCCACAGTGATGGTGGCAAGCCACGTCCCGTCCGTGTCAAAAAAGGCCACTGTGCCGGTCGGGATACTGTCTTCCCCGGGAGACCACACCACGGCAGTGATCGTGAAAATGTCACCCCCTTCCGCGCTGGCGTCGTCGGTCATGATCGTT
>DASPXY010000694.1:0-3719 GCA_035637055.1 Gemmataceae bacterium
GTCCCGTCGCTGGCGCTCCGGGCTTGTGTCAGCGCTCTGGGCGCGTCACCTCGAAGATGTGATATCCCCACTCTGGCATGTCCAGATAGAGGCCGCGCTCCGCCAGGCCATTGCCGTCGCGCTGATACTGTGCTGATGCCATCAGGTCGCGCAACAGGAACTGCTTGCCGCGGAGCTCCGGCCACGTCAGCTTGACGTAGCACTGACCCCGCATCGGCCCATAATTGACCGCGACCAGCAGCCGCTTCCCGTTGCGCTCCTCCCAGGTAAATACCACGTAGCGCTCCCAGGTGCGGTTGCCGTTCCACGCTGGGCGACACTCCAGCAACTGCCACGTACCGTCGCGCACCTCGGAGCGCTGCAGGCACGGCAAAAAGCGCTTATAAAACTCCTCAATCTCTGGGTAGAGCGGCTCGCGCGGCCTGCGGCACAGGTGCAGGTTCGCCTTCGCGCGGCGCCCTTCGAGTTGCCCTTCCTGGACGAAACGCAGCCCCGGCACCAGGTATGTCAGCACCGCCGCGGCGGGGTAGACCTTCGGCGGGAAGACCGCGGCCGCGCGGTGCTCGTCCTGGTTCTCCAAGAAGCGCACGCATTTCTGCTGGAAGTCGAGCGTTGCGGCGAAGTGGCGGCGGATCGCAGTGGCATCCTCGGCGCGCAGCCGGTCATACAGGCCCTTGTCGTAGGTGTAATCGAAGCCCTGCTGCTGCAGCGCCCATTCGAGATCCCAATAGACCTCGGCCATGAACAGGAAGTCGGGATGATGACGACGGACGCGCGTGACCGCCTCGGGCCAGAACGGGGCATCGGCGGGCGGCTGGCCATCGCGCGGCAGGGCGCGGTCGCCCCAGGTGGCGGCGATGACGCTCGGCAGCAGCAGCATCGCCATGTCGCAGCGGACGCCGTCGCACAGATCCGCGATCCGCGTCAGTTCCTCGATCATCGCCTCGCGCAGCACCGGATGGCGGTAGTTGAGCTGGAACGTGTCCGGCCAGGCCGGGAAGTACGGATCGCGGCCGTGAGCGAGCACCCTCGGGCCGCGCGTCGTCGTCACGAGTTGGTAATTATGCGGATCGCGGGCCAGATCTTGCTGCTCCCCCTGGATGTAGAACTGCGGCCATTCGCTGACCCAGCGGTGGTCCAGCGCGGTGTGATTGGCGACGAAGTCGAGCATCAGACGGATGCCGCGCTGACGCAGTCGCTCACGGAATTGCAGCAGCGAGTCGCCGCAGCCGAAGTCGGCGTGGACGGTGTAGCTCTGCACGGCGAACGGCGAACCGCAGACGTCGTCCTCGGTGAAATCGTTCAGGCTCGCCAGGTAGTCGCGCCGCCAGGCGGCATGGTTGAGCGACACCCGGCGGCCGGCAGGACCGGTCTGCCAGACACCCAGCAGCCAGACCCAATCGAAACCCTGTTCGGCGATGCGGTCGAGGGCCGCGTCGGGCACGTCGCCGAGGGTGGCGCCGCGGCCGAGTTCCCGCGACCGTTCGGTCAGCCAGATGCGGGTTGAGATCTCATACAGGGACGGATAACGGACTTGAGCCATCGTCGGTGTCTCCGCAAGGTCCGAAGCCCACGGGCCGCGGCCCGTGGGCTTGCGTGCCCTGAGCCTATCGCCCGCCCAGCAGTTCCGCCAGCACATTGTTCTGCGGATAACTGTGGCCGAGGTGCTGCCGGAAACCCTCGGCGTAGGCGACGCCGCACGACCGGCCACGCTGCGCTCCCCAGTCGCGCATCGCTTGCAAATACTGGTCCATGCCGTGATGCTTCAGGAGCCACTCGCGTTGACTGGTGTGGCAGGCCAGCATCTCTGCCTTCGTCTCGATGACGTCGCTGACATCGACACAGAACCCAGGCGCGACCGGGTTGCCCAGCGGATCCTTGCCCTCAATCGGATCGCAATAGTAGAGATGAGGGATGTGCTCCAGCACCGGGCCGAGCGAGCGCTCGCTCAGGAAGTTGGGGATCGGCGCTGCGAAGGCGGCGGCGCGGACAATCGTGCTGGTCACCTCGTGGTCGAGCATGTAGTCGGCCGGGCTGTGGGTCAGCAGCACGCGCGGCCGCACCTGACGCAACAATCGCGTGACGCGCTCCAGCGCCCGCTCGTTGTAGAAGATCAGCAGATCGCGCTCCTCGACGCAGTGATAGCGTGCGCCGATCACGGCGGCGGCGCGGGCACCCTCGGCGCGACGGAGCCGGCTGATCTCGTCGGGCGGCAACTCCGCCGAGCCGCAATCGCCGGGCGTCATCGAGGCGATATGCACCTCCCAGCCGTGCGCGCGGGCCAGGCGGACCAGCGTGCCGGCGCACAGGAACTCGGCATCGTCGGGATGAGCCAGAAGCGACAGGATCACGTGGTTCATGAGATCTGCAGGTTCGGTTTGCACCGCAGCCGCTCAGCACGACCTTGCAGCCGCTGCAGTTCGGTGAACAATTTCGCGAGCGAATCCGCGCGCGCCATCTCGATGTAGCGCGCGGCATCCAGGGGTTGGCCGACGGACACCGCGATCGTGCCCTTCCCCGCCGGCAGGAACAGCGGCGACGGCCGCGGCAGCTTGTGCCTCCTCGGCCAGGCGTCGAAGGCGCCCGCAATGCCGATCGGCACAATCGGCGCCTTCGTCCGCTTGATGAGCAGGTGGACGCCCGGCCGCAGCGGTTGCATGCGTCCGTCCCTGGTGCGCTCGCCCTCGGGGAAAACGACGACCGCCTCGCCCCGCTGCAACTGTTCCAGGATGGTCTTGATCCCTTCCTTGCCGACGCCTTGCTGGTCGATCGGCACGGCACCGAGCACGCGGATCAGCCAGGCGAAGAAGGGATTGCGAAAGAGGCTCTTGCGTGCCAGGTAGCACAAGGCGCGCGGCGTACACAGGCCGAGCAGGATCGGATCGAGGAAGCTCTGATGGTTGGCGACCAGCAGTGCGGGACCGGTCCGCGGGATGTGAGCGCCGCCCTCGATGCGCAGGCGGAAGAACACAGGCATGGCGGTGGCAGAGAGCATGTAAGCCAGCTTGTGGACGGCGTAGGACGTCACCTTCGACATTGACGCACTTCCTGCTCCATCCAGTCCACGACCTGATCGACGCTCAGGTGGCTGGTGTCCAGTCGGATGGCGTCGGCCGCGGGGACCATCGGGGCAATGTCGCGGGCAGCGTCACGGGCGTCGCGGGCTTGCTGGGCCGCCAGCACGTCCTCCAGGGCGACGACCTCGCCGCGCGCGAGCATCTGCCGATGGCGTCGGCGGGCGCGCTCGACGGGGTCGGCCACGAGGAAGAATTTACAGGCGGCGTCGGGAAAAACAATTGTCCCCTGATCGCGTCCCTCGCAGACGATGTCGCGCCCGACCGCCAGGGTGCGCTGCATCTGCGCGAGATGGCGGCGCACGACGGGACTGCTGGCCACCGGCCCGGTCGCCGCGTCCACCTCGGCGCTGCGGATCGCCGCGGTCACGTCCTCGCCGTTGACGACGACGCGACCGGGCGGCATTTCGAGAGAGAAATTCTCCAGAAGAGTTGCCAGGGCCTTTTCGTCGGTCAGATCGCAGCGGGCGCGCAGGCCGGTCAGGGCGATGGCGCGGTACATCGCGCCGGTGTCGAGGTACTGGAACCCCAGGCGCTGCGCCAGGCCCTTGGCCACAGTGCTCTTGCCGGCGCCAGCGGGGCCGTCGATGGTAATGATCATAGGGCAGGGGTCAGGCGTCAGGGGCCTGGAGGGCGAGGCTCCTG
>DASPXY010000695.1:0-3978 GCA_035637055.1 Gemmataceae bacterium
GGCACGCGGACATCCCACTGGAGATCCTTGGCACCTTCAACGCCCCGCTGGCCGAGGAGTTCTGGCGCGCCGTCTCCTCCGCGGGCGCGTGCAACCTGCACGTGGTCTGTCACCACGGCAAGAACACCCATCACATCGTCGAGGCCATCTTCAAGGCGGCGGCGCGGGCCCTGCGGCAGGCCGTCGAGTCCGACCCGCGTATGCCCGGCATCCCATCGACCAAGGGTGTCCTGTAGGTCAGTGACGGCGGGAAAATCCGAAATCCGAAACTCGAAATCCGAAACAAACTCGAAATCCGAAGAAGAAAACAAAGCCCCGGAGCGCGGGCGTCCCGCCCGCATCCTGGCGACTTGGCAGCGGGCGAGACGCCCGCGCTCCCACGGATTTTCTTCCATCGGGTTTCGGATTTGTTTCGGATTTCGAGTTTCGGATTTCGGATTTGCCACCGCCACCCTGTCACCTTGTCTGTTTTCAGGGCCGTTTGTTATACTGCTTCATCGACGACGAGATTGCGGCCGCTCCCCGTCCCCTGATCGGTGCAGGGAGGCGGACCTACAATGCACTCACCGGGTTGCGCGTACCCTCTCCGGCGTGGACGTCGGCGGCACGGGCGCCGGCCCCCAACGCAGTTACATGACCTGCAGGCGAGGAGAAAAGGATGAGAAAGGGAACGATCCGGGGCCGGCTCTGGCTGCTCGGCGGACTGCTGCTGGGCATCGTCGGTTGCGGCGATGATGAGCAGACCTGGGTAATCGCGCGGACGAAAGATCAACTGACGAGCGTCACCAGCAAACTGACCGAGGTCAAGGGACTGCTCAAAAAAGCCGTCGATGTGCAGGCGGAAAAGAAGCAGCCCATCAGCGTGACTGATGAAAGCGTTCTGCAGGCGATTGCGACTGTGAAGGACAAGGAAAACGGCTTGCGCCGGATCGGCGAACGGCTGCAGCGCGTCAAGGAAATCAGTGAGCGCGCCAAGGATAAGACGACGGCGGAGTACAGCAAGGAACTGCTCGACAAATATCGCAGCGGCATCCAGGAAAGCCTTGTGAACCTGGAAAAGGAGGAGAAAGCCCTGCGCGCGGTGCTCGCACAGGCCCGAGAGGCGGCCGATCAGGGCGGCAAGGGGAAGATCGACGAGCTGGAAAGGGAAATCAAGAGTGGCATCGACGCGTTCGAGCTGCTGACCAAGCAGCGTTAAGGCGCCGGGCAGGACATAACCTCCCCCCTCGCCCCCGAGTACAGGGGCGAGGGGAGACTTATTCCCGCCGCTCGCCTAAGGATCGCTGCGAGCGGGTCAGGGGGCAAGAAACAGGAGCATTTCCGACCGCGAGGGATCTGACATGAAGACAGGGATTGTCTGCGTCACCACCCTGCTGACGGTGGTCATGTTGCACGCCGCGGGTGAAGGTGAGGGTGGCAGTGGCAAGCCCTCTCCGCACGAGGCGGTCATCAAGGACATGCTTGAGACCCTCGGGCAGATCAACATGGTCCTGACCAACATCAAGGATGAGCCATCGGCGGACGCTGCCCGCCCGGAACTGAAGAAGGCCGCCCTGCGCATGCAGGATTTGCGCAAACGCGCCAAGGAGATGAAGCAGCCGAACAAACAAGAGAAAGACGCTCTCGAACGACGCTACAAGGACAAGTTCGACGATGCCCTGAAAAAACTGCGCAGCGAGTCGTTTCGCGTCAAGGGCATTGCGGGAGGCGCCGAGGCGGTCAAGGAAATCGCTGTCGTCGATGAGAAAAAAAAGAAATGACGCCCGGAGCGCAAGGGAGGACCGATGAGGCCGGGGGCGGTGCTGTTGGGTGTCCTGATGGCGCTGGTTGGCCTTGCCGGTTGCGGGCCCGCGCCGCCGCCGCCCCGCCAGAGCGACCCAGACGCCGAGGCACAACTCTTGCAACACCACCGCGCCCTGTGCCAGGAGATTCTCCAGACGCGCGAACAACTTGTCGCGATTCTGGCCGGCGTCAAGGACAGGCTGTCGATGGCCAGTGCCTTGGCGAAGGTGGTCAAACTCGACAAAACCGTCAGCGACCTCAGGCGACAAGCGCTCCTCCGCGCTCCCCCCCCAGCGATGCAGCAACGCCTCCAGGATGAGTTCGGCGCCCAGCTTGTCGATTTGGAGCAGCGCCGAGAACGTGAAGCTGTCCGCATCCGCGCCCTGCCTGATGGACCAAACTTCTTTCAGGCCATCGAGCAGTTGGCCAAAGAAACAACGCCCTGAGCAACGCCCGAGTGCGGCCAGCCGAGGAGTGTGCCATGAACCAGAGGCGATTCCTGTTCGTCTGTTTCGCACTGACCACCGTGCTGATCGGCTGCGGCGACAGCCCGCGCGTCGTCATGCGCGACATGGTCACCTCCTGGAATGAACTCGCCGACTTGCTGGCCCAGATCCCCGATGACGACACAGCCGAGGAGATCGCCGAAGCACTCTACAACACCAAGATCGAGCGGTTCCAGAAGGGGAGATGGGCAGACGTCGGCAAGCGCTTCAAGGACTTCTCCAAGTTAGACAAGGATGAGAAGTATCAAGTCGTTGACGCGGTCGAGGCTCTCAAGGAGGAAGCCCATGCAGCCCTGGCCCGCCTCGCGGGCCAGGCGGGCGGTTACTACCACCCTGCCCCGAAGCTCGCCCTCCGCAACGATACGATCCGTGCCGATGAGTTGAAGCAGGTCCAGCCGGGAAGGCTGAAGAAGAAGGGGAAATACCTGACGAAGTGTGTGGACATGGTCGATCAGTTCATGATCGACCTGCCCGCAGGTAAGGGATTCGAGAAGGTGTATGAAGTCGGGCGGTGGTGGATCCCGGCGCGGGGATCGGGAGGAGGCCCTCCCAAGATTCCGACCAACCCGAATGTGACCGCGCCGGGATCTTGACGGCACGGCGGCCTCAGCGGAACGCCGGCATGACGTGCCGGGCGAAGAGTTCCTGCGTCTTGATCACCTTCCAGTGCTCCAGGCCGCCGAAGTTTGTGACCAGCGCCAACTCGGTGACCGGCGCCTGTTCGCGCAACCTGCGGATCTGCTCCACGACCTGCGCCGGTGTGCCGATAAAACCGATCTCCTGACTCAGAATATCCTCATAGCTCAACCGCGTCAGCGACTCGAGCGCTCCGCTGGCGTAGAAACCATATCCCTTGGCGCTCAATTCCTCCTTTGACGGCAGGCCCTTGACCGCGCTGGCATTGAAGGCCAGGAAGTTGAGCAGCGCCGGCTTGACCTCGCGCTCGATCTGGGCGGGGTCGTCGCCGAGGTAGACCGGGCGAATGTAAACGATGTCAGGTTTCTGCTTCGCCTTGCGCGCCGCTTCGAGGTAGGTCTTGATGCACGGCTCCATCGCCTGGAACGGCAACAGCGGCGGCAGGAACATGCCCCAGCCGCGCGTGCCCGCCATCTCGTACGTGGTCAGGCTGGTGCCGCCGGTGAACAACGGCGGATGCGGCCGCTGCAGCGGTTTGGGCACGACGGTCAAATCCTTGAAACGGTAATACTTGCCCTCGTAACTGAAACTGTCCTCGGTCCACGCCCGCAGCAGGATCTCAATCGCCTCCTCGAAACGGCCGCGACTCTCGGCGAGATCGACGCCGCTGCGCTCGAACAGCCAGGCGTGGCCGCGGCCCAGCCCCGTCTCGAGCCGGCCGCCGGTGAGGATGTCCGCGACGGCGATCTCGCCGGCCAGCCGCAGCGGATGCTGGAGCGGCAGCGTGTGGAGCGCGGTGCGGAACCGGACGCGCGAGGTGCGCGCGGCGGCGGCGGCGAACAGCGCGAGCGGGTTCGCGGAGATCGAGAACGCTTCGAAGAAGTGATGCTCGATGACGCTGTAGACGTCGAAGCCGAGCGCGTCCGCCTGCTCGATCAGCGCGAGCTCGCCGCGGAAGCGGTCCACGTGCGAGGCTCCGGGCGGCGTCTGCATCTCGGAGTAGATGCCGAAGCGCACGCGGTCCTAGACCTCGGCGAGGATGGTCGCGGGCGCG
>DASPXY010000696.1:0-3385 GCA_035637055.1 Gemmataceae bacterium
AGAAGGTCGTGGCCGCCGCGGCCGCCGGCATCACCCGCGTCATGCTGCCGGCGCGCAACAAGCGCGACTACGACGACATCCCCGAGGAAGTGCGCAACAAGCTCGAGTTCGTCTGGCTGGAGAAGGTCGACGACGCGGTTGTGGCGGGCCTGCAGCCGGGCTGAGCATGGCGGGCGACGTCAGGACCGGCGGATGTCGGTGCGGCGCCATCCGTTATGAGGTGACGGGGCCGCCCGTCGCCTCCGTTGCCTGCCACTGCCGCGACTGCCAGTACGTCTCGGGCGGTGGCGCCGACTACTCGATGGTGTTCCAGCGGGATGGCTTCAGGGTGCTGAAGGGCACGCCGAGGGTCTACAAGGCCAAGCCGACCAGCGGCGGCAGTTTCTTCTGCAAATCCTGCGGGGTTCACGTGTTCTCGGGACCTGACAGCAGTCCGCATCTAGGGTCAAAACCCAATAGAGCGTGGTCGTCGACTTCTGCTTTCGGGCCGATTCCAGACATTGGTCACGCGGAACAGTTCGTCAGAGATTGACCCGAAGCGGACATGCGGCGCGCGACCGCGTCCGGCGGCTTCCAAGGTCCCTTCGTATAACGACCAATCTGTGAAGCCTGCCCGCCTGGGCTAAGTGGAACTCGACCAGATTACACGAAATGATCTGGTCCGAGAGCACCGGCCGGACGTTGAAAAATAGTCAACCGGAATGGACGGCGGTCCTCGGCGGAGACAACCGCTCGGCGTTCACTGGTGCAGGAGACGAGCATGACACTCATATGGCTTGGTGTGCTCCTTGTTTTCGGGGGCGTGCTCCAGATGGCGTATCAGGCAATCTGGCGAGGCCGACTAAGTGGTAGAAGGCGGCTTCGCTCCGGGCCTAATACGCTGGAACCTGAAAGACCGGGTAGCGGCCTCGGAAAATCGAATTGGCCTGGACTTGTGATGTTCGCGCTTGGCGCCGCTTTCTTGCTGGCCGGGGCTGCCATCTGAGTCTGAAACGAACGTCGTTAACGCTCTCGGGCGTTGCGCGTTTTCTGGCAGGGCTTTCGGCGCTCGAGCCATGTCTCTTCCTGGCCCATCTCTGACGAACTGCTCAGCGTGGCCAATGTCTGGAATCGGCCCGAAAGCAGAAGTCGATGACCACGCTTTATTGGGTTTTGACCCTAGTCTCCGTGAAGGTGGGCAGCTTGGACGATCGCTCCGACTTCAAGGTCCAAGCCGATATTTGGATGAAGTCGGCGCCGCCTTGGCACCGTCCGCACGACGGCGCCAGGCAGATCGAGGGCAATGTGGCGGCGACGCCGCGCACGGCTCTCGTCCATGATGATGCGGTTGCTGCAGCCCCAATCGCGATGAAGTGACTGCGTGAAAGCACTGCTGGCATTCGGGGCCAGCGACACAACAAATGGCGTGATCGCCGGTTCGACCCCCTAGAGTTGGCCCTCTACGGAGCCCAAAAAGTCGCGAAAACGAAACTGGCGACCTTGACCACAGTTCTTGACACGAAGTGCACTTCAGTTATATTATCGGTCTGTTGCGTCGCGTCTCCGTGTTGCCGCTCTATGCATCGTTAGATCCGAGACCAGAGGGCGCGGCACCGCCGCGCGGCCCGTCCGCTTGCTGCATCCGGACAGAAAGGGGCCGAGGCTCCAGGTCCTCGATGTGGCGATTCCAATTGAGAAACTTGCGTAACTATCCGAATTCCACCGGCAACCCGGGAGGCGGGAGGATGTACAAACCGGTTGTGCCCGGTGGCTTCTCAGCCAGCCGGCGCTCACCTGTCAAAAACACCGTGCCGCGGAACCAGGTTAATGGTGCAGTAGATCGAGGAACGGCGTGCCGGGCGTGGCGACGTAGAAGATCACGACGCGCGTCGGCTCGGTGGGGCTGCGATTGTAGCCTACCATCTCGGTGTCGGGAGGTTCGACCAGAGCCTCGCCCGCCTTGACCGCGATGGGCGGCCGCCCCTTCAGCTCAAGGGTGAAGGTGCCTTCCAGGACATAGACGGCCACGGGAAAGCGGTGGGTGTGCCGGACCGTCTGGTCGCCCGGCTTGAAGGTCGCGGTCATGATGCGGACCGATTGCTGTTCGTCGCGCGGCATGCCCTTGATCACGTCCTCCAGGACGAGGTTGGGCTTGGCGATGCCCGGTTGCTGGGCTGAGGCGGGAGCGGCTGACGCCAGGCCGGCGACGGCGAGCAGGAACCACCAACGTTGAGGCATTCGGACCCTCCGATGCGATGAAAGCGGTGAAGCCTAGGTTCCTTGCGCGCTGGCCGGGAGCCGCAAAGTTGCGGCTGCGGACCGCAGAACTGCATAATCGGGCATGTTCGACTGGAACGACGTAAAGTGCTTCCTGGCCGTTGCCCGTCAGGGCAGCACCATCGCCGCCGGCAAGGCACTGGGCACCAGCCAGTCGACCGTGCAGCGCCGCCTCGTGGCCCTGGAACGACAACTCGGCCGCAAGCTCGTGACCCGCGAAGCCTCGGGCTATCGCCTGACCGATGACGGCAACCAGCTGTTACCCCACGCCGAGCGGATGGAGGCGGCCGCGCTCGACTTCGAGAGGCAGGCCACCGGTGCGGCGAACGACACCGAAGGCGCCATTCGCGTCACCTGTCCCGAGCCGATCGTCTATCGTATCACCCAGTCGAGGCTGCTCGATCGCTTCCACGCGCTGCATCCCGGCCTGCGGGTCGAGTTCGTGACCAGCGACCGCTATCTCGACCTCACCAGGGGCGAGGCCGATGTCGCGCTGCGCTCGGGCGACACCGACGACGAGCTGGTCGGGCGCAAGATCGCCGATTCGATCTGGGCGGTTTACGCCAGCCGCTCCTATCTCCAGGAGCGCGAACCGCCGCGCACGGTCGAGGAGCTGTCTCAGCATCCGCTGGTCGCCTTCGACGGGACCATGACCAATCACCGGGCGTCGAAATGGTTGGCCGACGTGGCGCCCCGGGCCACCGTCGCCGCCCGCAACAACAGCGTGCTGGGCCTTGTCTATGCCGTGAAGTCGGGCCTGGGACTGGGCGCGCTGCCGACGGCGCTGGGTGATGCCGAGAAGGACCTGGTGCGCGTGCTCGGCCCCATCCCCGAGCTGTCGCGCAGCTGGCGGCTGCTGGCGCATCCCGACCTGCGGCGTACGCCGCGCATCTCGGCCTTCTTCGATTTCATGCTCGCCGAGTGCGAGGCGTTGAAACCGATCCTGACCGGTTAGGCCGCCAGCGCGTTGTCCTGCACCGCGCGCTTCAACGCCGCCCGCGCCAGCAGGCGCGTCGAATCGAGGGTGGGCAGGGGCGAGTTGCGGTCGTCGATGATGAGCGGAATCTCGGTGCAGCCCAGCACCACGGCATCGCAGCCCTGGTCCCTGAGCCGGGCGATGACCCGCAGG
>DASPXY010000697.1:0-2278 GCA_035637055.1 Gemmataceae bacterium
CCGGAGGTAGGCTGCACGCCAGCAGTTCGCGCTCGTTGATCATCCCAGCACCCCTCACCGGCTCTCGCGGCTTCTGTCCCGCACTCATCGTCATCTCCCGAGCGATAACCCTGCGTTCGACCCCTCCCCCCAACCCCCTCCCCTACAAGGAGAGGGGGAGCAAGCCAGACACTTCTTCTCCCCCTCTCCTTGTAGGGGAGGGGGTTGGGGGAGGGGTTCGCCCTGCATTCAGGTGCGCACGCGTTTGCGTGCCGGCAATCCCAACTCCTGCTCCATCCGCCGCCGGGCGCGGAACAGGAGGACGAACACACGCGCTTTCGGTAGGCCCAGCAGCGCAGCGATCTCGTCGGCGCTGTGGCCGTTCATGGTTTCGCGGAGCACGCGCTGCTCCGGCGCCGAGAGCCGCAGGAGAGCGGCATCGATCGCCTGCTCCGTTTCCTTGCGGGCGGCCTCGTCCTCGGGCCCTTCCGCTGTCGCCGGCCGTTCGGCGACCGTGTCGAGCGAGCACCCTTTGTGCCCTCGCCGCACCGAATCGACGTACCGGTTGTGAGCGACCTGCCAGAGATAGGCCCGGAAATTGCGGTCCGGGTGGAAGGAAATCAGGCGCGTGTCGAGGAAGCGGCAAAACAATTGTTGCATCAGATCCTGACCCTGATCGGGGGTCATGCCCCAGCGGTAGCACCAGCGGGCCAGGTACATCGTGTAGCGATTCACGAGCAATTCCTCGAACGCCGGCTTCCAGAGGAAACCTTTCTGGACGGCCAGGGCAAGGCTTTCGTCCGAGAACTCTTCGAGGATCTCTCCAGGGCGCAGGCGACTCTCGGCCAGGCGCGCGGTCAGACTCAACTCCAGGGCGGCGAGGCGCTCCGGAGGGTCGTCCCACAACTGCTTTTCGAGCAGTTCGGCCCAGTGTCGTCGTGACTCGGCTCGGTCCATCCGGACGCGCTCCGAAAGATGATGGGCGAGGATGTTTCGTCTGGCCCTGCACGTCGTTGGG
The DNA here is from genome assembly GCA_035637055.1 of Gemmataceae bacterium. Classification (GTDB taxonomy): domain Bacteria; phylum Planctomycetota; class Planctomycetia; order Gemmatales; family Gemmataceae; genus DASPXY01. Next base: position 998 of record DASPXY010000697.1, read on the forward strand.
AAGCGCCCGACGAGTAAGATTGTACCGCAGGGTGGGGGGGTCGCACAAACTCAGTAGGAAGCCCGCCTCGCAGCAATCTTGATTGGCGTCCCCCGTCCCTAAGTAATACGCCGAGGCCGGTCGCTTTTTCTCCGGATTTGCGGAAAAGCGTTGTCGTTGACCGTTCAGGCCGGCGTGGCCGCCTCGCGCACGAAGGCGTCAAAATCGTCCTCCGCCAGCACGCCGCGCAGATCCAGATACCTCCGCGTGTACCACAGGTCACCTTCGGTTACAGTGTCCGTGTCGCCATACAAACGGTAGGCGAGCAGATCGTCCTTGGAACGGTACACAACCCAGACCTTGTCGGAGCGCTTCGCCTTGTACCCCAGCCCTTGCAGGAACCTGAGAAACTCTGCGAACGGGATCTTGCTATTCTTCGGCATGGGTCACCTCCTGCAGCTGCTTGACAATTCGGTTACGGAAATGCGCAAATCGGCGCACGGCCGACGTGTCAACGACATTCTTGATCGGCATCCGCACCGTAACGGTTTTGCCCGCGGTGAACAAGTTGAAGCCCTCCTGTCGGCGGAAGTGGCTCTGCACCTAGAGCCAGTAGGCTTTTTCCTTGCGCGCATCGTAGACGATCAGCATCACAGGCAACACTTCTGCTAACCAGGATACCAGATCACTGCGGTCGATGCGGAAGGCAAATGTGCTCTGTTGCGGACGAATACGCAGGTGATCGGTGGCCTTTAGCTGGAGTTGGATCGTTCCGGTTTCCAACTCACCTGTCTTCGTGAAGGTGCGAAGTTGAAGGTCAATGCCGTAGTCGTGGACCTGGCGTTCCACGACGAAGCCACACAGCAAGGCGTGGCGTTCGACGTGGTTGACGCTCAGATCCGCAATCACGTGTTCCCGCGTTCGGCGCTTCCGTGATAGCTTCTTCATTCACCACCGTACCCGTCACTTGCGTAGGCTTTCCAGCAGGGAGCCGACGGCCCGCAATGCCTTGTCGAGGATCTCGGTCGTCGGCACCGGCAACTTCAAATAGGTCTCGCCTGTCTTCTCGTCGCGCTTCACCAGCGACTTGATCGCCCCACCCACGGTCGCATCGCCAGATGTGCCACCCGCCGCACCGTTGCCCGCTCCGGCGGTGAACTGCTGCCAAAGCGCCATGCCCACCTGCAAAAGCCCGGTCCACGGATCGGCCGGCGCTGCGGCCTCGTCGCCCGTTGTTTCCTCCTCCGCCTCCGGTGCCACCACCGGCACAGCAGCCCCAGCCGCCGGTTTCGGTGGCGCCCC
>DASPXY010000698.1:0-2195 GCA_035637055.1 Gemmataceae bacterium
TCACTGCATGGTCTGCGAGTATGGCCTCAAGCCGGTGGTGGCCATTTTCGTGCGTGAGGATCCCGACGCGAAGGCTGACGCCAACGAGGGTGCTGTGCAGGAGTTGCTCAAGAAGGTGGACGAGGCGGTCGAGCGGCATCAAGCCTCATACCTGAACAGTTTCGTGATCTTCCTGACGCCGGAGGCGCGCAGCTCCATTACGGAGAAAAAGGAGGAAGATACCGAGAAACTCGTCACGGAGGCGGTGGCGCGCGCGAAATTGACGGAGCGGCTGACGCCGCTGGCGAACTCGCTCAATCATGTGGTTGTCGGTTTTTTCCCGGCGGAGAACCTCAAGGGCTGGGACATCGCGAAGCAGCCCGGCGTGACAGTGATGGTATACGCCAAGCACAAGGTGCTGGCGAATCACGCTTTTGCCGAGGGCAAACTCAAGAGCGCCGAGGTTGAGCAGGTCATCAAGGGGGTGGACGCGCTCTTCAAGAAGACGAAGAAGAAGTCGCCCCAGCCGTAGGCGGGACATCGTCACGAATCGCCAGGTGTGGTTCGTAGTCCCGCCTTTAGGCGGCTTGACGTCAAGCCGCCTAAAGGCGGGACTACGAACCACACCGGTTGCTCTGGCGCTATGGCATTGGGGCCGCGGGCCACTTTTTGCTCTCTTCCTGGATCGGCAGGAGCAGCCGGTCGAGCAGCCGCCCCGCCTCACCGTCCACACAAGCCCGCAGCGCTTCGAGTTGACGCAGCATCGGCCTGCCCCACGGTAGTATCAGCCGGTACTGCGTCGGTGGGTTCGTGCCGCCGTGGCTGACGGCGATCTCCGCCGATCGGCCCTTCACGTCTGGCGCCACAGCCAACAGGGTGAGAGCGCGGTCGAAATAGCCTGCTCGCGCAAGGACATCGACGATTTGCGCCGCCTGCTCCTTCGGGATGCGAACGCCTGCGCTGACCGGCTTGCCCGTCGGACCGATGCCCGGCGGTTCGCGCAAGGTCAGCGGCACCTCCAGCGATACATGGCGTAGCTCATAGTTCACGTTCCATTTGTTCGGCGGCTCGTCCGGCTGGAGTGTGACCCAGACCTGGCTGTGGTCCAGGTTCCGCCGCAGATCCTTGAGCCGTCCCTCGCCAAGCAGCGCGCGCGGCAGTTCCCACTGCACCGGCGCCGAGCGCAGCGCCCACCATGGGCCTTTCGCCAGGGCGTATTCGTAGATGCACTGGATCGTATAAGTCCCCGGCTCGACAAAGAGATTGGCGGCGTACTTCTGAATCTCTCCCCTGGAGACGGGCCAGCGATTGAGCCGGATGGTGTGGATGTAGGTTTCGCCGGGCTGCAACTTCTTCGTGTAGGGAAAATCGGCCTCTTGCATCTTTCCGACGGGCTTCTCCAAAATCCACTTCCGGCCGTCAGGGCCTTTCACCTCAAAGCGGGTGTCGCGCCAGTAGTCGTAAATGTTGTAGCGCAGGTGCAGGACAGGGAATTCCTCCTGGCGCAGATTCTGTAACCAGACCTCGGCAACGATGTCCTCACCGGGCTGGAACCGTGGTTGCCGCAACGCCAGTCCCAGGCGCAGCCAGTTCTGCTCCGGTTCCCATACGCGCGGCGGTGGGATCGCGTCACGGACGCGCCGCACGAGTTCCGCGCTCGCCGGTCGCAACCAGCCCCTGGCCATCACCGGATACACTTCCGGATGGGCGAGATCGTCCTCGACGATTCGGAGGAAGAGGAGCCATTCCTTCCCCGCGTTCACGGCCGGCAGGGTGTCCATGCCCGCTATCCGGTTCACGTTGACGGGCTCCCCGACGAGGAGCTGGCCCTTGAGGACGCGCTTCACGCGGAACTCAGGCTTTCCCGGCTCGGGCGTCTCGGCGACGACGATCCCATCGGACTCCGCGATCAGGCGCCGCAACGCGGCCGGCAGGGCGTCCTTGTCGGCCTGCGGCCCGATCGGCACCGCCCGCGCTACGGAAACCGTCGGTTCGTCGGCAGTGCCGGGTCTGGCGAGGACCGCGGCGCCGAGGCCAAGGCTCCCCAGCGTGAGAATAAGCCCAAAGACGATCGCGATTCGCTTCATGGACATGGCTCGGATCACTCCTTCGGCGACCGCCGCAGCGGCCGGGGCAATCGTTTCCCTGGTGGCTGTCCCCCAGGCGACGCCGGCCCGGACGATAACCGTCATCGATTCCGCAGACAGCACCGCCGG
>DASPXY010000699.1:0-12687 GCA_035637055.1 Gemmataceae bacterium
TCAGAAATACTGCCAGGGCCTTGCCATTCAGGGAACCACCACAATCTTGCCCGTCAGGGTTCCTGCCTTGTGCAGCGTATTCTCCTCCAGTAGCCGGTGCGCCGCGGCCGCCTCGGCAATCTTGAAAGTCCGGCCGATCGCCACTTGCAACTTTTTCTCGCTCAAAAGGCGGTTGATGTCGTCGGCGCAGCGTCGGTGCTCCTGCGGACTGGCGTTGAACATGGCGAAGCCGTGCAGCGACAGATCGCGCGTGTAGAACGGCCCGACCGGAAACGTCGGCTGCGCCTGGCGGCCCGCGATGATGATGATGCGGCCGCGCCGGGCCATCAGCGGCACGGTACGCACGAAGTCCGGCTCGCGCTGTGTCTCGTACCAGACGTTGACGCCCTTCTCGCCAACGATCTTCCCGACCGCGGCGAAGACGTCCTCCGTCTTGTAATTGAGGACGTGATCGACCCCCCAACTCCGGCACAGGGCCGCCTTTTCCTCCGAGCCGACGGTGGTGATGACACGCGCGCCGACGGCCTTGCCCATTTGCACCACCATCGAGCCGACGCCGCCGGTGCCGCCGTTGGTGAACAGCGTTTCGCCCGCCTGCAGAGCGGCACAGCGGAACAGGCCGAGATGGGCCGTGATGCCGACGAGCGCCGCGGCAGCGGCTACTGTGTCGGGAACGCCGGGCGGTGTCGGATAAAGCCACTCCTCGCCGGTGCAAACGTACTCCGCGAAGGTGCCCTGTCGGCCGAGCAGTCCCTGGTTCGAGCCCCAGACGCGGTCGCCCGGCTTGAAGTTCTTGACGCCGGGGCCGACCGCCTCGACGGTGCCGGCGAGATCGCAGCCGGGGATGAACGGTTTCGGCAGCGGCATGTTGACGCCGCCGGCGCGGATGTAGGTATCGAGGGGGTTGAGCGCCGCCGCACCGACGCGCACCAGCACCTGCCCCTCTTTGGGGGTCGGCGTCGGCAGGTCGCCGTAGCGGATCACCTCGGGCGCTCCGGTCGTCTCGAAGAAGGCTGCTTTCATGAAGGGCTCGCTCCCGGACCTGGTTTCGCCACGATCCGAGTTGTTCTATCTGGAATGACGCGGCGAACAACGCCCCTCAGCAGGCGGACACGGTTTCTTCTCCCCTCTCCCGCCAGGGGAGAGGGGAGCAAAGCGCAGACCAACCCGGTCCGTGTGCTGAGCGCTTCAACCCAGGAAAAGGTTCCACCATTATTTGGCCCTGCTCCCCAATCCGGTAGCTCGTTGGCCACAGCGGCACCGTGAAGCTGTCTCGATGGGTCTCAACTTATCCCGAGGAGGACAGTCAAAGTCCTCTTTCCTGGGCGCCGGGTGGGCGGTAGGATGAAGTCGGCGAAATGAGATTCCGTTTCATTGCATCTCACGCCGACACCCGGCTTTGCAACGCAATTGCCGAAATTGGCAAGATAGCGAAGATGGGTGGCTACCCATCTTTGCCAGCTTACCGTTTTCCCGAATTGCGTTGCAAAGTCCCGACACCCCTCCCACCCCAAACTACCGTTCGTCGTGCGCGCACACTTTCAGCAGCATGTCGCAGGTTAATGATGCCCTTGCTCGGCAAGCCAGCGTTCCGCGTCGAGGGCCGCCATGCAGCCGGTGCCCGCCGCGGTGATCGCCTGCTTGTAATAGCTGTCCGCCACATCGCCCGCCGCGAACACACCCGGCACGCTGGTATTGGTCCGCTGCGGAGTCGTCCAGCGGACATAGCCGGTCTCTAAAAGGTCAATCTGGCCGCGCAGAAAGTCGGTGTTCGGGGTATGGCCGATCGCCAGGAAGACGCCGCCGACCTCGACCTCTTCATTCTGGTTGTCCACTGTGCTCCTGAGTCGGGCTCCCGTCACGCCCTTCTCGTCGGTGCCTAGCACTTCATCGAGGGCGCGGTTCCACTTGATTTCGATCTTCGAGTTGTCGAAGGCGCGTTGCTGCATGATCTTGCTGGCGCGGAGCTGGTCGCGTCGATGGACGAGGTAGACTTTGCTGGCAAACTTGGTCAGGTAAGTCCCCTCCTCGACTGCCGAATCGCCGCCTCCGACGACAACAAGGGGCCTGTTCTGAAAGCGTGGCAAGGCGCCGTCACAGACTGCGCAGGCTGAGACGCCATTGTTCTTGAAGCGATCCTCCGAGGGCAGACCGAGGTAATTCGCCCGTGCTCCCATCGCCAGGATGACCGTCATCGCCTCGACGGTCTGACCTTCGAGGGAGCGCAGCTGGAACGGGTAGCGCTTGAGGTCAACGGCGACGATGTCGTCGGTGACAATCCGGGTGCCATACATACGCGCCTGCTGCCGCATGTACAGCATCAGTTCCGGGCCATACACCGCGCGCTTGCCGTGATGGGCGCGCTTGCCGGTGTAGTAGTCCTCGATGCGATCAAATTCCTCCGCTGGCAAGGCAAACTTCGAGAAGATATGGAGGGCGTCGTTATCGACGTGTGGCCAACCCGGGAAATTCTCGACCTCAGTCGTCAGATTGAGTTGCCCGAGGGGCAACGTCCCCTTATCGTTGTTTTCCTTGGTAGCTGCCCCCTCGAAGACGAGCGGTTGCAAGTTGGCGCGGGCGGCGTAAATGGCCGCCGTCCAACCCGCAGGCCCCGAACCGACGATAACTACCTTCTCCGGCATGATCCGTCTCCGCGTGAAATGTCGTGCCTCAAAAAGTTAGGGATAGCAGGTCGCTGACCGCAGATCAAGGACGACGGCAGCGCGGTTCTCCGAACCGCGGCTAAACGGAGGCAAGATCTTCCTTTTTCGGAGCGATCCCCTAAGAAAGCTGCGAGAATCGGTTCCTCCTCGTGAAGCGAGCAACTATGCAGCCTTCCTCCGACCCCGCCCCGTCGCCGCGGCGCAACGGCTTCAAAAGCGCCCTCGAATCGAAACGACCCCGGCGGCTGTCCTTCCTCGACTATCGCCGTTTCATCCGCGACCGCTACGACGGCCTGGCTGGCAAACTGACCGGCTTCACTGGCTTCGTAACCGGCCACGAGACGCTGGCGGGGCGGCTGATTCGGCCATGCGCCTTCGACGTCCGCGGCTGCAAGCGCATCCTCGATGCGGGCTGCGGCAACGGCCGCTATACACGCTTCCTGCTGCGCGAAGCCGACGCCGACGCGCTCATCACCGCCTTCGACTTGTCGCACCGGATGCTCTCTCGTGCTCATCGTCGGCTGCGCAACCGGCGCGTGACGCACGTTTCCGCCGACCTGACGCGCCTGCCGTATCCCGATGCCTTTTTCGACGCCTGTGTCTGCGGCTGGGTGCTGGAGCATTTGCCGGACCCCATCCCGGGCCTGCGCGAGCTGGCCCGCGTGTTGCAACCGGGCGGCAAACTGCTGTTACTGGTTACCGAGGACACCATCACCGGAACGATGTGCAGTCGGATGTGGCACTGCCGTACGCACAATCGCGTCGAGTTGCGCCGGCTCTGCCAGCAGTGCGGCCTGCGCTGGGAGCGACCGCTGTGGTTCAGTCGCCTGCATGCCCTGCTGCGCCTCGGTGGCATCATCGTCGAACTGCGGCGCGAATGACGGCTCACGGGCAAACTCGGAGCGCGGGCGTCTCGCCCGCTTGCTTTGCGGGCGGGACGCCCGCTTGCTTTGCGGGCGGGACGCCCGCTTGCTTTGCGGGCGGGACGCCCGCGCTCCAAGGTTTGCCCGGTAGCTCTAAGCAAAGCGCGGATCCCACTGAGGCACCGCCGTCGAAGCGGCGTCGAACCATGCGGGCTCGAAGACCACCCGCTGCTGACTGCGCATCGCCTCATTCGCTGCCAGGGCGATGATCGCGTCGGCCATCGCCGCCCGGCCGTCGCAGCGCGGCTTCATGTCCTCGCGATCGCGCGCCATCCCCTCCTCGCGCATGCGAATGCACCACGCCAGATGCTCCATCTCCTCGCGATAGCCGCGGCTGACCGGCGCCGTTCCGAGCGAGCGCTGTCCCACGTCCTGGGCTGGCCCCACGTCGGTGGGCGCCGAACTCGACGACGTATCGATGGCGGGCTGGCCTGCGGCGGTGCGGGTGACGGACATCGCCGTCGAGCGGCCTGCCGCCGGCCACAGCATCGCGGTTTGCTCCTGCTCAACGACCAACATTCCCTTGTTGCCCATCACGCACTCGCCGTACTTCTCGAAGTCGTTGGTACTGATCGAGGAGTACGTCACGACGACCACGTCGTTGCGCTCCGGGTTCCCCTGGGCGTCGCGGGTCGCCCTGCGCGGGTCGTAGTTCTTGCCAGGGAACTCGAAGGTGCAGAAGACGTGATCCTCGACTTCGCGATCGTCGGTGTAGAAGGACTTCATGCCGACGCCGCTGACGGCCAGCGGGTGCTTCTTGCCGAGGAAGATGCTGCAGGCGTCGAGTTGGTGGCTACCCAGCTCCGCCATCAGCCCGGCGCCGGTCCGCTGATACAGACGCCAGCGGACCAACTCTTCGATGCTGCGGTAGTCGTAGCGCTGCAGTTGTGCGGCGGTGAGCGCGTCGCGATCGTCCTTGTTGATGGCAGGGCGCCAGCTGTCGCGGTAGCGTGCGTGCGGATCGTCGCCGTAGGCCGCGCGCAGCTGAGGCGTCAGCGGCCGCGTATTATCGCGATGCCACAGAGCGCGAATGTGCTTGACGTCGCCGAGCAAGTTCGATTGCAGCAGCTCATTGGTCTGGGCGTAGAGCAGGCTGTAGTGGCGCTGGTGGCCGATCGAGAGCAGGCGGTCGTTGCTCCCCTCCTCAGCGGCGCGGATCATTTCCTTGCACTGGGCGACGTTCCTGGCCATCAACTTCTCGCACAGGACGTGTTTGCCGGCACGGAGAGCGTCGATCGTCGCCTGAGCGTGCAGGTGCAGCGGCAACGCAATCACCACGGCCTCGATCTCGGGGTTCTTCAGGAGATCGTGATAGTCTTCGTAGAGGCGGATCTGGCGTGATGCATTCGAGCCGTAGATGCGGTTGAAGCCCTTGCGCGGCGAGTTGGGGCTCCGGCTCAGGTCGTCGCCCGTGAAAATGCGCTTCTGATTCGTGGGGCGGATGTCGCTGTAGGCGATGAATTCGAGGAACTCGGGGTTGTGCTCGCCGACGAGCACGCCGCCCTCGTCGCCGGCGCCGATCAGGCCGGCGCGAACGGGACGGCCGTGCAGGCGCGTGTAGCCGAAGTAGGCGGCCGCGGACACGGGCAGAACGGCGCCCGCGGCGAGCAGGCCCTTCATGAAGCCGCGGCGCGTCATGCCGGGGCGTGCGCCGCCTGGCGCGGCGGCTGGCTCCTGGGCCAGGCCGCCGACGGCGCGCTGGAAATTGGCCTTGCCGATTTCGCGTTGTTCGGGGGTCATGTCAAGGGCCATGCGGAGACTCCTTTACGGGAGATGGGGTCACAGGCTGCTCGGGGGGACGAGGATCGAGGATCGCCGAGCGAGGATCGCGCAGCCGAGCCTCTTCGATTCTCGATTCTCGATTCTCACTCTTCGATCCTCGATCCTCGCTGTTCTTGGAGGCGCGGCGCCAGGGGTTGATTGCATAAATCAGGCCATCAAGGCCGGCCCAGCGGCCGCTCTGCGTCGTCGCCAGGGCCAGCAGGGCGAGCATCTCAATGAGGTTCTTGTTGATATAGAGATAATGTCCCTCTGCCCGGGGGTTGACCGGCAGCCAGGGCAGTGCGGGCAGGGCGAGGTAGAACGAGAGCAGGAACCCGGCGCCCGCGATACAGGCCGTGCGGGTGAACAGGCCGAGCAGCAGACACACGCCGACGCCGGTGACGCCCCACATGGTAAGCTGGTCGATCCAGACCAGCGTCGCCTTGCGGGGACCGGGCGGCAGCAGCGCCTTGCCGCGATACTCGATCGGCAACTTATCCCGCTGCTTGTCGGTCAGCCGGTACGCGAAGGTGAACTCCATCGCCTTGTTCATGGGCTGATTCAGGTCGGCCAGCAGTTCGGTGCGCATCTTGTTGATTTCATCCTTGAGGGTCGCCAGCTTCCTCTTCCAGACATCCTTGCCCATGCCGGGGAGGCCAGACGTCTCGATAGCGGCCAGCTGAGCCAGTTTGTCGCGGTAGGCCTTGATGCGGTCAGGCGTTTTCTCGGTTACCTTCTCGGCGATTTTAGAAAAGCTCTTTGTGACCTCTCGTTTACCGGCAATGAGCCACCGCCCGGCTTCCGCCTTGGCGTACGTGTCGAGGGCGATCCAACTCGGCTCGCCTTTGTCAAGTTTGTCAAGTTCTTTGACAGCGGCCCAAGGGATGTTGGCGGGGAAACCCTGCTGCGGTGAGGCGGCGAGGGCGTGCAAGAACTCAGGCGGCACGAGCTTGACCGACTTCTCGTTCGCGAGGCCATAGAAGGCTACGAAGCGCTCATAGTATTCTTTCCAGTCGGTCTCCAGCGCAGGCGGGAGCTTGCCCGGTTCGTTGGCTGGAACGGTGAGCCGTTCGAGTGCGGCTTCGTTCAAGTCGCCGGCCTGGGCGCGGAAGAAACTCCGAAGTGGGCCGGTGGACTCGCGCAGGTAATGCTCGCTGGTCCAGACGCTCTTGCCGTCGGCGGGACCGCGGAAGTACGAGTCGAGTTTCTCCAGTCCCTCGAAGAGGAAATGCCAGCCGATGGCGATGCGGAGCAGGACCAGGGCGAAACGAGTCAGGAAGGTCATGATGCTTCTCGCAGGTCAATCTCGTCAGGCGCCAGTCCAACAACCACCGGCTTCGCGTTTTCACCGGCCGGCAACAGCAGCGCGCCGACCTCCGGATGGGCGGCGCAATACTCCCTGGCCTCCTCAACACCGAGGATAAAAAAGGCGGTCGCGAGGGCGTCGGCTTCCGCAGCCGTCGGGGCCAACACGGTCGCGCTGGCCATGCCCTCGGCGGGCCAGCCGGTGCGCGGGTCAAGAATATGGCCGAGCTTGCGGCCATTATACTCCAGGTGTTGAAACGTGGCCGCACTCGTCGCCAGGGCGCGGTCGCGCAACCACAGTACCGCCAGCCGGCGCTCGCGCTGCCAAGGATGCCGCACTCCGACCGGCCAGCCGCGGCGCTCGCCCGGCCACTGGTCGCCACGGACCAGGATGCTACTGTGCCCGCCGTGCAGCAAACAGGAGCGCACGGCCCAGCGCTCACACAGCAAATCCGCGGCCCGGTCCAGGGCGTAGCCCTTGCCGATGCTGCCGAGGTTGATCTCCAGCCCGCGCACGTCATAGCGAACCGCGCACCGCTCATGGTCCAGTTGCACGTGGGCCATCCCGCTGCGCGGCAGCACTTCCGCACGCTCCTCGTCCGCCGGCACGCGCCCGCGCTGCCGGTAGAAGCCCCACGCCTTGATGAGTGCCCCGACGGCGATGTCGAACGCTCCCTGCGTGTCCGCGTTCAGTCGCGCCGACAGCGACAACAGGTCAAACAGTCCCGCCTCGACGGTGATCCAACTGGTCGCGGCGTAACGATTGAGTCGGCTGACCTCGCTCTCGTCGCGGTAGACGGTCAGCTGCGCTTCGAGGCGGTCGATCGCATCGAGGGCTTCCTCGGCACCCGCAGCAGCCAGGGGCGTCCCGCAGGGTAGCAACACCTCGAAGGTGGTGGCCATGGCGCGACGGCTGAAGCGCAGCAGAGCGACATCTTCGGAGGGTGGAGTCGCCGCGAGCGAGTTGATCTCGTCGAGGGCGCCGAGAACCTGGCCGGCGGCCTGTGCGAGACGGCGGGGGTGGAGGAAATCGCGGCGGTTCATCGGGAATCGGTGGCTGGTGGATGGTGGGTGGTGGGTGGTGAAGAGAGGCAAGCTCCCTTTTCACCATCCACCACCCACCATCCACCAGCCACCAGCTGAGTTATTCGTTGCCGTCGTGGATCATGGGTTCGAGCTGCTTGGTGTTGCGCTCGACGGCGAGGACAATGGTGCGCTCCTCGACACCGTCGGCGGAAGCGGCGACCGCGGGGATGATCTGCCGGCTGTCCGGCAGGCTAAAACGCATCGTGAAGGTGCCGTCCGGACGCAGCTTGACCGGCTCGCCCTGCAGGGTGACGCGAGCGCTCGGTTCGGTGGCGCCGTAGACGATCAGTTCGGCGTCGATCTGGAACCAGAACTTGCGCTGCTTGCCCGGCAGGAATGCGCCCGAGCCGAAACTCGTCACCGCGGGCGAACCCATCGGCCGGCGCAGACGCTCCTCGAAAAGCTGCTTCAGCTCAAGGCTGCTGGCCGTCGGGTCGAAGCCGCCGGACATGGCGTAAATGCGGTCCGCCTTCTTGACGTCGATGTCGGCCCAGTTCTCGTCGATGACGTCGCTCAGACCGGCGCGCGGCGTGGTGACGACGTTCGAGCGGGCCAGGACGTAAAACTGACCGTTGCGAGCGAGGTAGCCGATGTCCACGCGGTAGGAGCGCGGCGGATTGAGGACGTCGATGTACCAATTGTTGCAACCGCCGTGAATGTCAACGTCGCGGACGATGGCCTCGGCGGAACTGGTGGTGTCGTGGCTGCTGACGTCGAGCAAACGCAGGATCGGCTTGGCCCCGTGCCAGTCTTGACCGAGCGCCGCCTCGGCGCGCTGGATGGCCTGGCGGGTCAGCTCCCAGTAGGCGTGCAGCCAGTACGGATCGCGCACCATCACGACGATTCGATCCTTGCCGTACCCAGCGGGCAAATCCTTCGGCACCTTGGCGGAGAGATCCTTGGTCGGGACGCCAACGTCGTACTTGCTGCGCTCGACGGCTTCCTCCCCGGTGGGGGCGCTGGAGGTGTTACGGGCAGCGGCGACCTGCGGGCGCGGGCGAGCGGGCGGATGAACGCCGTTGCCATTCGCGGTGCCGTTCCCGTTCGTGTGTGCCGAGTAGGCGGCTGCCTTGCCGTTGGCGGCGACCTTGGTTCTCCGCCGCGGCCGGGGAGTCCGTGCGGACAGGGCAGCGAGCGCTGCGACCAGCTCCTCCTTGCGCATACCGTGCCAGCCGGAGATGCCCTTTGTTCTGGCCAGTTCGGCCAGGTCTTTCTTGGTCATGCCCTGCAACTTTTTACTCGTCATACGGCACAACTCCGCTGGCCGGCGCGACTCGCCGAAAGCCAGCAAAGGGATGGAATGACATCCGTGTATGGGGTATCAGCTCCCGGAGATCCGTTCCCGAGAGGATCGGCTTAGAGCGCTTCCGGCGAGGACCGCAAGCGAGCGGCACCAGGCCGAAGCGTCTGCGATGGCGTGCTTGTGCGGCTGGACACCCGCCGACCTCTCAGGGCGTTTCGGGCGGTTCGTCCAGCGGAGTACCGCACGACTCACCGCCCTCTGGTCGGGGCAGGCGTGAAAAAAAACCGGCGACAAAAAAAGGCAAACCTCCATGCGCTGGAAGGAATGCCTGCGACTCTCACGAACCGAAGGAACGCCGTAGCGTGGCTGGCTTCACGAGTGCGCCTCTTGGAGTGGAGGCCAAGGGTTGAAGGTTGCGACCGGGCAACATTGTCGTCGCTATTTCCTTCCTCCATCAGATGATACATGGATACATAAGCCGCTGTCAACCTGAAATTCCGCGTCAGCCCCTCTCGGAGAGCGGGTTTTTCGCTCGCCGGGAGGCCGCACCGTTGGTGTTTCCCACCTCTTCGCCCGCGTGGGTGTGGCGCGAGGCTACTTAACCATTTGCAGTGATAGGAGATATGGCACCGGCCTGCGACTTTGCCGACTTCGTGAACTTTTCCACGAATTCAGTTGACTTTCGCAAGTCCGCTCCGACAATACCCCCGCACGGCAAACAAGATCGCAGCCAAACCGGCAACCCCGAACCCCGTCGCGGGAGGTAAGGCCGACATGGCGGACCGCTCACCCGATCCTCGACAACTGGGCCGCTATTTTGCCCTGGCGATGGTCGGGATGGAAATGTTCGTCCCGGTGGTGGTCGGCCTGCTGTTGGACAACTGGCTGGGATGGGCGCCCTGGGGTGTAACCTGCGGCGCCATTCTGGGTCTGGCCGGTGGGCTGTATCATCTGGTCGTTCTGTCGAAGACCTTCAATCGGAAAGAACCACCCAGGCAGGAATGAGGCCGCAGCGATGCGAAGACTGGGACTGCTGCTGGGCACCTCCCTTCTCCTCTGGGGCCTTCTTGTGTACCCGGCTTACGCGCTGGGGGGCGAACAGCAGGTGGCTTGCAGCGCGGTCGCCCTGCTTCTGTGCCTGGTTCCCGCGGCGGTGACGATGGCGTGGGCCGAAGCGACCTTCCACCGGTCGCCGCAGCAATACCTGCTCATCATCTTGGGTGGAACGGGGGTACGGCTGTTCGCCGTCCTTGCCGCTGCATTGGTTGTGAGCAGGATGAACGAATACTTCCAGGACCGGAGTTTTTGGCTCTGGATACTGGCCTTTTACCTGATCACCCTGACGCTTGAGATGGTCTTCCTGCTGGCCGGACGGACGGGTGACAAGGTGACAAGGTGAAGGGGTGACAAGGTGACAAGGCCGTTGCCTTCTGTCATCTTGTCACCCCTTCACCTTGTCACCCCTTCACCTTGTCACCTTCTGGGGATCACGATGATGGTGTCGCGAACACGCAAACGAGCCACCGCGTTGCTGGTCCTGGGCACCTTGTTCCTCGCTGCCGGCTGGAGCGGGTCGCGGGCCGGCGACGAGAAGCCCGCAGGCAAAGGCAAGCATGAGGCGGCCGAAAAGAAGACATCCGCGCCGGAAAAAGGGCACGATACCCACGGGGCCAAGGACGAGCACAAAATGACCGCGGCCGAGGAGGTCGGCGACCGCCGCGGCTGGGTGGTCAAGAGCAAAAAACAAAATGCGGATGGCTCCTGGGAGCGCGAGTGGGAGCCGGAACCGTGGTATCTCTTCCACGAGTTTCACATCTCCTTGCCGGTGGTGGGTTGGTTCAGCATCGGCGACTACGCATTCCCGACCAAGTACATGTGGCTGACGCTGATTGCGGCCAGCCTCACCTATCTTGTCTTCACCGGCCTGTCCCAACGCGTGCAGGACGGCTCGATTCCACGCGGCCCGTTCTGGAATTTCTTCGAGAGCCTGCTGACGTTCATTCGCAACGAGGTCGCCAAGCCGAACTTCCCGGAACACCCCCCTCAAGGACACGGGCACGAAGCGGACCACGGGCACGGGCCTGGGCACGGTCAGGAGGCGCCCCATGCCGGCCAGTTGCTCGCGCCCGAACAACTCACGGACCACCCGCACGACCAGACCCGGCGCGCGCATCCGGCGGATCAGTTCGTGCCGTTGCTGTGGACCCTGTTCATCTTCATCCTGTTCTGTAACCTGCTGGGGATGGTGCCGTTCATGGGCTCGCCGACGGCGAACATCTTCATGACGGGCGGACTGGCTCTGTGCGTCTTCTTCATCATGCACGGCGCGGCGGTGGTGAAGATGGGCGGGTGGCAGTACATCAAGGCCCTGTGGCCGAAGATCGACCTGCCATTCTACTACGGCATCGGCTGGTTGTTCGGCACCATCATCAGCCTGATGATCTTCGTGATCGAGTTGTTCAGTTCGATCATCAAGAGCGGCGTGTTGGCGATTCGTCTCTTTGCGAACATGTTCGCCGGGCACATGGTGCTGGCGAGTATTCTGCTGTTCATCGTGGCGACCCGGGAGTCGTCCCTGTGGGCGGTCGTGACGACGGCAAGTGTGCTCGGAGTGCTGGCCCTGAGCTTGCTGGAGTTGTTCGTGGCGTTCCTGCAGGCGTACATTTTCACCTTCCTGACGGCCCTGTTCATCGGCATGGCGGTCCATCCGCAGCATTGACGGGTGGCCGCGCAGAGCAGATAGAGGTCGATGTTCGACAGCGAGTAGGGAGCGGGCGCAGCCCGCGTGGATCTCGATTCACAGACAGGAGTGCAGGTTCTCATGAAAGCGCTGAAACTGGTGTTGGTGGCGATGGCGTGCTTGCTGATCGTGGCGACCCCCGTGTTGGCCCAGCAGTCCAAAGAAGATAAGGAGCACGCCATCGCGCTCCAGAAACTGAAAACCCCGGAGTCGGAAACCTTCTCGGGTGCCGGCATCGGGGCGGGTCTGGGCGCGGGCCTGATCATCCTGGGTGCAGGACTGGGGTTCGGGCGCATCGGGTCGTCAGCGCTGGAGGGCATGGCGCGGCAGCCCGAGGTGGCCGGCAACATTCAGGTGGCGATGATCATCATCGCGGCCCTCCTCGAAGGGGCGACCTTCTTCGCCCTGCTGATCTGTTTGAACCTGGGCGGCGTGGCCAGATGGTGAGGCGAGTAGTTGATAGTTGCTCGTTGTGAGAAGCCGGGAAGACGGCGGGGATAAACCCCGCCGCTCGTCGAGGTGATGAGCCGCCGGGTTTATCCCGGCGGTCTTGGCCGCTACTGAGGAGGTCGTCATGCGTGGCGATTGGTTCTGGAAGGTCGCGGCGGTTCTGGTCCTGATCGATGCGACCGCCGGTTCCGTCTGCGCGGCCGGGACGGATATCTTTAGCCTGCGCTTCGACCTCGGCCTGTGGTCGATCGTCGTCTTCCTCGGCCTGTACTTCATCCTAAAAAAAGCCGCCTGGGGGCCGATCCTCAAGGGCCTGCAGAAACGCGAAAGCGACATTCGCGTCGCCGTGGAAGAGGCGAAACTCGCCCGTGAGGAGACGAAGCAGCGGCAAGCGGAGTTCGAGCGGAAGTTCGCCGAGGCCCAAGCAGAGATTCCCAAATTGATGGAGGAAGGACGCCGTGCTGCTCTTGCACTCAAGGAGGAGATGCGCAGCCAGGCGCAGCAAGAGAACCAGAT
>DASPXY010000700.1:0-6421 GCA_035637055.1 Gemmataceae bacterium
ATGGCGGTGACGCGCTCAAACTCCAGCCGAGTCACCCGCCAGGAGCCGCGCAGTGCGTTCTCGTCGGTTTCGACGGTGAGCTTGCCGAACAGGACCAGCGCCGCCGCGCCAGCCTGCGCGGGTGGTATGAGAAACTCCAGATCGAAGGAGATACTGATTTTCCCATTCCCCTTCTCCCACTCTGCCGTGCGTGCGGACTCGGCCGGCAGCTGGGGCGATGGATTCGGTGGCGCCCCCTTCCCGAACAGTTGCTGGGGCAGGAGTTCGCGGAGGTGCTTCAGGGTGTTCACTTCTACACCTTGCAGCCGGTCGGTGTGCAGCAGATCTTTCCCCTCGCTGAACTGCTTGAAGCCGGGCGAGGCAGCCGCTCCCTTTTTCCGCAAGCCCTCGCGCTCGTCCGGGGCGCGTGTGTCGAGGTAGGCCTCGAACCATTGGGTCTGCTGTAACTTCACCAGGAAGACAGTTGCGAACTGATACCCCATGACGCGCAAGCCGGTCAGCTTTTTCCCAAAGTCCGTCGTCTCCAGCGGCGTGAGTTGATCGCCCGGCCGCCACAGCACCGTCCACTTGCGGCCCTCGCCCGGCACGTCGCTGTCGCGGCTCTGCACGCGCACCACCGCCTCGAAGACGCCCTCGGCGTTCTTGATCCGATAACCCCTCTCGACCTGATACCCTTTGTCCTCGTAGCTCCAGCTGCGCACCCCGAGGGGTTCGACCTGCGCGGCACCCTCAGAAGTCTTGCGCAAGGCGCGGACGAGTTCGCTCTCGCGGAAGAGGGTCACCGCTCCCTTGGTGCCCTTCGGCAAAGGGTCGTCGAAGCGCTCCATCGCGGCTGGGTCGTTCGGATTCGTGCCCCGACGCAGGCGCGGCGGGGTCGTGAGCAGGAATGCGCTGTTGACGTCACCGTCCAGCAGCCGCGGGAAAAAGCCTGCGTCCGGGCCTTTCTCCATCAGAAAGCGGTTGGCCTGTTGATTGATGGCCAGGCCGGTGAAAGCGGTGAAGGTCGCCGAGCCGACGCCGGACAGGACGCTCACCCAGATGCTCCAACGGGCCAGCAGCGCGCCAGCCCGCGTGCCCTCGGAATTGCGGATCTGACTCAGGGCCAGGAAGCCCAGGAGGGCGCCGGCTCCGGGCAGCAGCAGCAGCCAGAAGGAGAGCAACAGCGGCTCGCGCTGGAAAAACGCGATTGACAGGCTGAGGAGTACCAGGCCGGCATAGAACACGGCGCAGGCCAGGCCGGCGATGGCGAGGCCGGAAATGGGTCGGTAAACCAGCGCTGGTGCAGCGCCGCTTTCAGGCAAGGTGGAGGCGCTCGGGGGAGCGGGCCGCTCGCTGGTGATGCCGCGCGCGTCGGCGGTGGGTGTTGGAGGCGTGGCGGAGGCATCAGCCGCCGGCCGCTCGGGAGTTGCCATGGAGTTCACCTCAAGGAACAAGGAAAAAGGAAAAAGGAAAAAGGAAAAAAGAAAACCCGAGAACCTCCTCGCTGTGTCTTCCTTTTGCCTTTTTCCTTTTGCCTTTTTCCTTGGGCTTAGTCGTCGCCGCCACCCGAGTCGGAAATATCGGTGAGCATTGCCCGGCGGGCGGCGTCGCCGGCGCTGGTGCCGCGGGTCTTGACCTGGTCGGAGGCGTCAAGATAAATCTTGTCCTGCAGGATCTCCTGCACGACGATCGCCAGCCTGTCCCCGCCCTTGACCTCTACGAGCGCCTTGGCTCCAGTGTTCAGTGCCACCATGCGCTTCTGAATCAGGGTCGAGAGCTTGAACCGCCCGCCGACCTTGTTGATGATCGCTTCTTCTTTCAGTTCATCGAGCATGCCTGTCCCTCGTGCGTGAATGGAGATGATGGCGTTCACTTCCGCGACCGCCCTCTCCAGGTTGTCGTTGATCACCGGATAGTCGTATTCGCCGGCGTGGGCCAGTTCGGCGCGGGCGCCCTGCAGGCGACGCTGCATGGCCTCCTCGCTTTCGGTGCCGCGCTTCCGCAGCCGGGCTTCGAGCGTTTTGAGTTCTTCCTCCGTGTCCAGCGATGAGGCGCGCAGGAAAATGGATACCGCATCGGGGCACTTCTGCCGTACCTGCGCCGCCCCCTGCACGTCGATGTCGAGAATAACGCCGATGCCCTGCTCGCGGTACGGCTCGACCTCGGAGCGCAGCGTACCGTAATACTTGCCAAATACCTCCGCCCACTCCAGGAATGCCCCGGCGGCGATTGCTTCCTGAAAACGCTCCCGTTTCCAGAAATGGTACTCCCTCCCGTCCTGTTCGCCGGGCCGCTTCTCGCGCGTGGTCGCCGAAACCGACAGGCGCAGCGGGAACTCCTTCACCGCCAGCAGCTGACGAATCACCGTCGATTTGCCGACGCCGCTGGGGCCGGACAGGATGATCATGGGGCCTTTGGTCATTGGTGTTGGAAGTTGTCAAGCCCACGGGTTGCAACCCGTGGGCTTTGCCCTACTCCACGTTCTGAACCAACTCGCGAATCTTCTCCAGTGTACCCTTGATCTCGACTACCTCGCGCGAGATTTCCACGTCGCCGGCCTTGGAGCCGATGGTGTTGGCCTCGCGGAACATCTCCTGGGTCAGGAACTCCAGCTTGCGTCCGGGGCTTTCCGCGTCGTTCATCATCTCCTGGAACTGCCCCAGGTGGCTTGCCAGGCGCACCACCTCCTCAGCGATGTCGCTGCGCTCGGCGAAAATCGACACCTCTTTGATCAAATCACTACGGTCAATCTTGATGTCGAGTTCGCCCAGCAAGGCACGCACGCGCTCGTGGAGCCGGTCGCGGTAGGCGACGGCGACGTGGGCGGTGCGGCCGCGGATGCGCTCCAGGTGAGCGGCAATCGTGTCGCGGTGGGCGAGCAGTTCGTCGGCCATCGCCCGGCCCTCTTCCTTGCGCATCGCCTGCAACCGCTGCAGCGCTTCCTGCAACACGCGCTCGATCACCGGCCAGTCTTCCTCCAGATGGGCGGTCAGGCTGGCGGACTCGGGCACCACGCCGGGCAGGGTCAACACGCCAGCCAACACGGGATTGTTCTGCGCCGGCAGCCCCGCCTCGTCGCAGACGGCCTGGATCTGGGTAAGATACCGGCGCAAAGCGAGCGGGTTGATGCGGAAGTCCTGGGCGCCGCCCTGCCGCTCGCAACGACAGTGGACCTGCAGCGTGCCGCGGCGAACGAAGCGCCGGATCACCTTCTCGAACTCGGACTCCAGGAGGTGATAGGGGTCGGTGGCGCGAAGGGATACTTTCAGATAGCGATTGTTCAGGGCGCGCAACTCAATGGAGAGAGTGAGGGCGTCGCTCTGGTAGCGCGCCTCTCCGTAGCCGGTCATACTCAGCAGCACGCTCACCTCACTGGCAAAAAGCGTGAACCGTGGACCGTGGCGAACGGCCGGCGTGAGCCGGCTGGTAAGTCATTGCCACCAGCCGGCTCACGCCGGCCGTTCGCCACGCTCCACGGTCCACGGTTGAACACTACTCATTCGACGATTGTTGCGTCCGGCTGCCGAAGCGACCTTCGCTGCCTTCGTAGGCGGTGTTCTGGATCGCGCGCACCTGAAGCATGGTGAGCAACAGCCAGATCGAGGCAACATAGACCGTGAGGCGCGTGAAGGCGTCGCCGGCCCGCGAGCCGAAGGGGCTGGAGCCGCCCACGCCGCTCAGCGCTCCGACGAGACCGCCGCCCTTGCCGCGCTGAATCAGGACCAACAAGATCAGAAAGAGGCCGAGGAAAAAGAGGACATAGTTCAATAAGACCGCCAAAAACGCCCACACGGCACGATCCCCCTGCGATGGAGAGTGTTTGCAAACCACTTCTCTGCGACAGTCAAGTTGCTATTATAGGTTCGCGCGGGAGCGGCGAAAAGACAACTTGGCGTTTTCCAACGGGTGGCGGGTGGCGGGTAGCGGGAGAAGAAGGGGATTCTTTGTCTTCTCCCGCCACCCGCCACCCGCCACCCACCACCCGCCACCCAGGAGCGCCACGCCTCCCATGACCTTCACACAAATCTACGACCCGCTGAATTCGCCGCTCTGGTCAACCCTGCTCGCGGCCCTGCCGATCGTCCTGCTGCTTGGTTTGCTGGCCACCGGCCGCGTCAGCGCTCACGCGGCAGCGCTGGCCGGCTTTGCCACGGCATTCCTGGTTGCCGTGCTTGCCTACGCCCCCTCGCCCGCCGCCGACAACCACATCGAGCGCGTTTTGAACTGGCTGCCGGCCATGCTCGGCGCGGCTGGGTACGGGGTGGCCTTTGGCCTGTTGCCGATTGGCTGGATCGTTGTTGCGGCGATCTTCCTGTACTCCCTCACCGTCGAGACTGGACAATTCGAGATCGTCAAACGCTCTGTCGTTGCGCTCTCGCCCGACCGGCGCATCCAGGCGCTGTTGATTGCCTTCAGTTTCGGGGCCTTCATCGAAGGGGCAGCCGGCTTCGGCACGCCGGTGGCGATCTCGGCGGCGCTGATGATGGGGGCGGGCTTCCGGCCGCTGCACGCCGCCGGCCTGGCTCTGTTGGCGAACACCTCGCCCGTCGCGTTCGGGGCTCTCGGCACGCCCATCGTCACCCTGGCCCGCGTCACCCTGCCCACGGGCGAGTCCTTGCCGCAGTGGGAGATGCTGCTCAGTCAAATGGCGGGGCGACAACTCCCCTTCTTTTCGCTGCTGGTGCCCGCCTGGCTGGTGTGGGTCATGGCGGGCTGGCGCGGTGTGGTCGGTGTCTGGCCGGCGCTGCTCGTTTGCGGCGGCAGTTTCGCCCTGGTGCAGTTCCTGGTCGCCAATTACGTCGGGCCGCAGCTGGTCGATGTCGCCGGCGGCCTGGTGTCGCTGGTCAGCCTGACCCTGTTCCTGCGCGTCTGGCAGCCGCGGGAAACCTGGCATTTCCCTGATGAGGATCGAGGATCGAAGATCGAGGATCGAGGATCGACAGCGATCTCGCGATCCTCGATCCTCGATCTTCGATCCTCGATCTTCGATTCTCGATCCTCGATCTTCAAGGCGTGGATGCCGTGGGTGTTCCTGACCGTGTTCGTGTTTGTCTGGGGCCTGGGCGAGACGAAAGCGCTGCTTGGCAAGGCGAGTGTCTCGGTCGAGGTGCCGGCACTGCATCTGCGCATCATCCGCGGCACGGAGGTCGTCGCCCGGCCGGAGGCAGAGAAGGGAGAGTACGACTTCAACTGGCTGTCCGCGACGGGGACGGGCATCTTCCTGGCCGCCGTGGTGTCGGCGTGGTGGCTGGGCGTCGGGCTGCGTCGCTTTCTGCGCATCTTCGGGCAGACGTGGTATCGGATGCGCTGGCCGCTGTTCACGATCGCGTGCATGCTGGCCATCGCGTTCACGACGCGCTACAGCGGCATGGACGCGACGCTGGGACTGGCCTTCACGCGGACGGGGTGGATCTATCCCCTGTTCGCCGCTCTGCTCGGCTGGCTCGGGGTGGCACTGACGGGGTCGGACACGTCGTCGAACGCGCTGTTCGGCAGCCTGCAGACGATCACCGCGACCCGCCTGGTCAACGACGGCACTCTCCCGCTCGACGTGCGCCAGGCGCAATTGCTCATGGCGACGGCGAACAGCACCGGCGGCGTCATGGGCAAGATGATCGACGCTCAGAGCATCGTGGTGGCAGCCGCGGCGACGAACCAGCCAGGACAGGAAGGCCCGATTTTGCGGTTTGTCTTCTGGCACAGCCTGGTGCTGGCGGTGCTGATGGGCGGGCTTGTGTTGGTGCAGGCGTATTGGTGGACATCCGCGATCCCGTAAATCTCCCGCTTGCGAGGCCAGCCGCGCTCACCCGCTGCGGGACGCGGGCGCTTTGTCGCAAACCCCTCCCCCCAACCCCTTCCCCTGAGAGGAGAGGGGGAGAAGAAAGAGAGTGTTGTCTGGCTCCCCCTCTCCGTTGCGGGGAGGGGGTTGGGGGGAGGGGTTTTCCTCAGAGCGGGACACTGGCGTTACGCCGCGCGCGCCGGGATCAGCGTCTCGGTGAAACGGCGTTCGTTCAGTGCGGTCAACTCCAACTTGACTTGCACCGGCTCAGCGACCGACTGCAGGGCAATCTCGCGGCGGCTCAGGCGCGGCGCCGACTCGGGGCGTTCAGGGACGGTGACGGTCGCGGTGAGCGTGAGCGGGACTGTATGGAGCGGCGGCAGGTTGAACGGCGGTTGCGTTTTGTCGTCAACCGACGTGACCGCGGGCGCCCAGTTGCCCTCGCGCGTCTTGACCCACGCCCGAACCCCAAGGACGGCGTTGGGAAGGGCGCTGTAATTGGCGACGACGGCCTTCACGGAAAACAGGCTGCGCGCGGTGCCCGGCGGCGCCCCGGCAGCGGCGGCCAACGTGTCGGCGGCCATCGGTCCGGCCAGATGGATCTTGAGTTGCGGCCGCTCCCGATTGACCCGCACCAACCAGAAATACAGGGTGGACAGGGTG
>DASPXY010000701.1:0-2592 GCA_035637055.1 Gemmataceae bacterium
CTCAGGCCCTCGACGTCGGCCAGCACGTAGACGTCGCGGTAGGTCCACGATCCGCTCGATCACCTCTTCCAGGACGGCCACCACGGCACGCCGCTGCGGCCCTGGTCTGTGACACCGGACCAGCAGGTGCTCGATCAGGAGCGGCAGCAACTCATCGAGGACGCCATCGGCCGCCTGCCGGAGAACTACCGCGACGTCTACGTGCTGGCCGACGTCGAGGGCCTGAGCAATCCGGATATTGCCGATCTGCTTGGGTTGTCTGTGTCCGCCGTCAAGAGCCGGTTGCATCGCGGGCGCGTGCTGATGCGCCACGCCCTGGCGCCGCACTTTGAGGAGATGCCGGCATGATGACCTGCCGCGAACTGGCCGAACTGCTGATTGATTTCGTCTCCGGCGAACTGGCGCCGGAGCACCAGGAACGTGTCGAGCAGCATCTCGGCCTCTGTCCTCCCTGTGTGGTGTTTGTCGAGACGTACAAGATCACGATCCGCTTGACGAGGCAGCTGCCGCGCGTGCCGCTGCCGCCGGGGCTGGAACGGCGCCTGCGCGAGGCGCTCGCCGAGATGAAGCGAGGGAACCCAGAACATGAACGGTAGTGAGGAGGAATACGCCCCCGAGCCGACGCGCGCCGAGGTCGAACAACTCCCGGGACCGATTGTGCTGGAGTTCGGGACCGGCTGGTGCGGTTACTGCCGGGCGATGGCGCCGCAGCTCGCGGCCCTGTTGCGGGAGTTTCCCGGTGTGCGGCATCTCAAGGTCGAGGATGGTCCGGGCCGACCGCTCGGACGGTCGTTCGGCGTCAAGCTCTGGCCGACTCTGGTGTTCCTGCGCGACGGTCAGGTCCACGGGCAGGTTGCCCGGCCGAATCGGGCGGAGATCCGTGCGGGCCTGGAGGCGATTGGAAAGGCGCTCGAATAGTTCTCCTCTCGGTCACTCCGCCGCGTCGGTTTCGGACGCCCTGGCAGCTTTCTCCTTTGCCGCCTTGATCCAGCGGCGAGCGGCAGCGCAGATGTTCGCGAGCGCCTCGCGCTGTGCGAAGGTCGGTGCCGGAACCCCGTTCTTGCGCATCGCCGACATCGTTTCGAGTATCCCCTCGGTAGTCCGATACGCTCCCTCGGCCCAGCGCTCGGCGTCCTCGGGGATGTGGCCCGCCCTGGCGAACACAATCACCTTGTCCAGATCCTTGCTCGGGTTCATCGCGCTCATGGACGCCTCACGTATTGGTCGGGCAACGTTCCGTCAGGTATTTTCCTCGCCGACCGCGATGACCTTCCCCCGGATCGCCTCGGCGGATACCCAGCCGTTGATCTTCCCGAGGTTGTTGCCGATCAGGAATTGATCGCCCTCAATGGCCTTGACGAGGTGCAGCAGGTAGTTCCCCCTCCACGCGACGAGGACAACGTCTTCAACCTGGACATCGCCCGCCGTGATCGGGGCGAGCGTGACGAGCTGCCCGCTGTCAATTCGGCCGCGCATGGAGCCGCCGAACGGCCGGACAGTCACCTGGCGACCTGCGGCGAGTCCCGTCAGGGCATCATTGACCCACCCCATCAGCAGCAAGTTCCTTCAGAGTGACTAACAGAATGGCGAGCGGGGGGCGTAATACGGAATGGCCTTGGTCGTTGGTGGTCAACACCAACCCGAAGCGTCAGCGAGGGCCGTCCTCGCTGACGCTTCGGGTTGGTCAAGGAAGAATCGCCAAGGCGATGCCGTATAAGCCCCCCGATTGCTGCGTAGAGATCAGGGGGCTTACGCCCCCCGCTCGCCAAAATGTTAGTGCCCTTCAAAATGACATTGCTCTGCCGACATTGTGTACAGTACCCGGTCGGCGGCAAGATGTCAACGACAGCCGTGAGCGCCGCGCGCCCGCCCGCCTTTCGGAAACCCTTGCCAATGGTCGGGAGACCGTCCGTCCCGTGCTCGCGGCGCGGGCTCCGTTGCGCACTTGTTACGTATCCTCTGTCCTACCGGGTTTACAATGCCCTGGTTCCTGGCATCCGACTGCACCTGCTCAGCGAACGAAAGGAGCGGACCCATGCGTCGTCGCGGATATGTCCTGGCCTGGTTGATCCTGGCGCTACTGCCGTTGCCGAGTACGGCTCAGTGGCGCGTCGTCGTGCAGGAGGCGGAGCGCTCCTTTCTGGAGGTGAGCGAGGACGGCTCCCTGGCAGCCTGCAAGGGCGGCGTGCAGGGCCACGTCCTCCAGGTGCTCGATCCCAAGGCCGCGCGGATCCTCTTCGCCCACGCCTTCCCGGACCCGATCCATGCCGTCGCCTTTGCCAAGGACCGCAAAACGCTTGCCGTCTCCACGGCTGGAGTGTTTCCATCCAGAGGGGCAATCTTCCGCGTTTCCCTGGGAGACGGACGGGTCGAGGAGATCTTGCCGGAGGTGTCCGGGCAGGTGGCTTTCGATACGGCGGGCAAGCGCCTTGGGGTGCTCGGCGGCATCCCCGACCCTGCACCCAAAACCGACAAAACCCCTCGTAGATATCCCGAGGCACTGGCGCTGGGCGTTTACGACCTGGAGAAGCAGCGCTGGACGCAGCGGGCGGTGACCCCGCTGGTCGAGGGGCAGCGTGTTGCCTTCACGGG
>DASPXY010000702.1:0-4655 GCA_035637055.1 Gemmataceae bacterium
GCGAGCCGAAGAAGGCGAACAGGTGCTCGCCGTCGGTGACGGGTGACGCCGATGCCAGGCTGGCAGACACATGCCCCGCTTCATGCGGCGCTTCCTTACGAACCGTTTGCTGCCAGAGGATCTTGCCATCGCGACGGCTGACAGCGAGCACCACGAACTCCTGGGGATGGGTCAAGGCCAGGTTGTCGTGGGCACCCGGACGATTGGGGAAGCGCGGCTTGACGGCCTGACCGTACGGGATCGCTGTGGTCAGGAAGAGGCGCTCCCCCCAGACGATCGGCGTGGAGTGCCCCTTGCCCGGCAGGGCCGTCTTCCAGCGGATGTGCTTGGTTTCGCTCCATTCGAGGGGCGGGCTGGCGTCCGGCGCCACGCCGGTGCCCAGCGGTCCCCGCCATTGCGGCCAATGGTGCTGGCCCTCCTCCCCAGCGCGACCGGCATCCGCCGTCAGGAGCAGGCACGTGAGCGCGAACTTGCCGACGATCCACTGCATACGGAGTTCCTTTCGGCCTGGGCCACGGCGGGATTGGGTTACCCTGGAGAGATTCTACCTGCCGACGAGCAGGCTGTGCAACCGCTCTCGCAAATGGTTCAGTCGGTGGAAGCGATGGGGCCAGCTCTGCGAATTCCTTCCGACCGGGAGGTGCCCGCGCGGATGGAGCGGTCCTGCGCTACGAGACACCCCAGGAGTGCCCGCGCACACGCCGTCTGGACGTGGATTGAATAGCTCGCGGCTCTCCATCGGCCGGCCGGTGGCAAGAAGCGAGCCTGTTTTGTTGGCCTTGGCGGGATTGTGCCAAGTGCGGCCTGTGCTGCGAGCGTTGCCGATGCGAGGAGCCCGAGTGGGTAGATAGGCCAGAGTTGGCATCCCCCTACCACTTGCTGAGTCAATCGTCGTAAGTCGAAAGGCCCCTCCCGGATTCGAACCGGGGATCGCGGATTTGCAATCCGCTGCCTTAGCCGCTTGGCGAAGGGGCCAGTCCTCTCATTTCAGTGGATCGTAGCGGTCTGCGTCCCAACTGTCAACCAAACCTGGCAGCCGCCTTTCCTCCGCTTTCCGCCTCCCGCTCGACCCGCTGCGAAATGCGCTTGACAGACAGAGAGCGCGCGGGAGAATGCTCAAACTTTCGTCGGCCGGGCGGTTCGCCTGGCTCTCCCCCGAGGGGAACTCGGCATGTTCGTCCAGAACGGCGGGAGTTGTTGCACCTTCAGGAGGGCGATGGATGGCGCGTCTTGTGGTGTTCGGCCTGGCTCTCGTCCTCGTCGTGCCCGCCCTCGGCGATAACCCCCGGAAGGACAAGGTCACCGTCAACAAACCCGCCAAGGTGGTGATGCTTTACTTTTACGCCAATTGGTGCGCACCCTGCCGCGTGCTCAACGAGACAACCCTTCGCGACAGTACGGTCCGTGAGTTCCTCACCGACAGGACGACCACTGTCCGCGTCAACATCGAGGACGACGCGCTACTGGCCGAGCATTACAAGGTGAGGGCCATTCCCTGTCTGGTCTTTCTCGACGGCGCCGGCAAGGAACTCGGCCGCATTCTTGGATCTCGGGGGCCCAAGCAATTCCTCGAAGAGGCCGGTAAGATCGTGAAGTAACGCAAGAGGCAACCCCCTGGCACAGACGTAGCGCCGCGCATCAGGGAATCCCCAGGGCCTTCTTGTCCTCACGCCAGAGCCTGTTCAATTCCTCCGCATCCGGAACGTCCGTACGGGGCCGACGGTAACCTTTGCCTGCGGCCTTGCCGACCGCTTCGCGCGTGCTCTCCGGCCACTCCGTCGTGCCTTCCAGATACTGCCGATACGGCAGGAACCGACGATAGAATTCCTTGCCGATCAGCGGCCGGCTGTGAATCAGGTTCGTGTTCATGAGCCGCGCTCCGAACACCGCCTCATCCTGCACCGCCGCGCGCACCTTCTCCCTGTCCTTGGTTTTCGCCGCTTCCTCCAGCCGGATGCGCAGTGAGAGATAATGAGCGTACAGCCGCAGGTGATCGACGCGGGCACGGTATTCGGGCAAATCCTTCACCAGACCGGCGGCCTCGTCCAGATCGCGATAAGCGGCGCGGAGGGTGGCGCGGTTGAACCCTTCAGGGGGCGTCAAATCAGTCGCACCCAACTCATCGAGGATCTTGTCCGCCCCCTTTTTCTCAACTCCCGGCTTGACGGCTGCCGCCTTGGTGCGAACGGCCACATACGACCCCAGCCAGCGCACGTAGTAGCGCTCCATCGGCAAGGCGGCCGGCCCGAACGCCTTGTCGTAAAAGTCCGCGATCAGGGCGCGCGGATCCTCGCGAACGTCCCACAGCAGCCGCGCGGCGAGGTAATAGCCCAGGCCGCGCGGGCCCCAGTTGCAGCTCGCCTCCGCATTCACCGACTGGACGTGTTGCTTCTGGTA
The DNA here is from genome assembly GCA_035637055.1 of Gemmataceae bacterium. Lineage (GTDB taxonomy): Bacteria > Planctomycetota > Planctomycetia > Gemmatales > Gemmataceae > DASPXY01. The sequence goes on from DASPXY010000702.1 coordinate 2,398, forward strand.
GAAGCGCAGGTCATTGACCAGCCGCGGCAGCGACAGCTCGCCCTTGGCGATGGTGGGATAGTCCCAATCCCACTGGTAGACACTGTGATAGGCGCGCACGCCCGACTGCACCTCGATCTTGCGGAACGCATCGAGTTGCTCGGCCAGGCTGAGGGGCGTGCGGCGAAACGCAGTCGTCGTCTGCAGGAACACGTTGGGATGAAGCTTGAACGATGGCGGATGGGAATAGGCGCTATAGGCATAGCAACCCACAAGCGTTTTCGGGTACTTCGCGGCCACGGCGGCAGCGACCTGGTTGATGAACTGGAACAGCGTTTCCGAGGTGACACTGACCAGCACGCCGTCCGGCCGCCGTGCGAAGGTCGTGCCGAGATCCTTGTACGGCTTACCGCCCTGGCAAACGGCGCGGCAGCGCTCGCACTCGCAGAACCCCAGACCGTCGGGCGGGGTCATCGAGATCATCGGCACCCCCTTCGCCGCCTGCCCCAAAGCGTACTCGGTGGCGCGCTGGACCACGCCGGGATGGCTGTAGCAAGGCTTCGAGGGCTGACGTTTCCCGCCGACCTCGGCGAACCACTCCGGATGGCTCTTGAAATCCACGGCCGGGTTGAGCCCGTGCCAGGTGTGGCCGATCGTGATGCGGACCGGGCCGCCCATGCGATTGTGCCGTTCCCACTCGGCCAGGTCGCGGGCGCACTGCGGGGAGGCGCCGAAGCCGTACCAGATCTTGCGCTGCAGCGTGAAACTCGGAGTTTGCCGCTCATCCCAGCTGCCCGTGACCGTTTTCTGTCGGGGGACCACTTCCCACGTCTTGCCCGGGAAGAACCAACGACAGCCGAGCGAGTGCAGGAAGGCGGAGACGGCATGCTCGACGCCGCGCGCTTCGCGCGCGATCAGGAACAGGCTCTTGCCGTCGCTCCGGATGAGGAACCCTTCCGGGCCGAGCTGCTCGACACCTTCGAGGCGCAGGCGGGGAAAATCAGCGGCCAGGCCCACATAGATGCCGGGTGTGGCGTCCCTCGCGGCGGCCTTCACGGACGGTCGCGCTCCTGTCATGGCGGCGAGGTAATGCTGCAGTTCCTGCACCGGCTCCTTGACGCTGCCGGCCACGATCGGCAGCAGGGGTACCCCATCCTTGACCAGCACGACCGCAGTCGCTGGCTTGCCCGTGCCCTCCGCGTGGAGGCTTGAGGGCGCGGCGGTGCTCAGCCCCACGACGAGACACCCTGCGAGATACGAAATGGATGTATTCCAGTGCTTCATGGCGTCGGTTGCTCCCGCTCGACTCCCGATCGATTCGCAAACAAACCACCGGCTATCGTAGGGGCCGTGCGGCAGCAAGCAACCTCGTCGGCGTGGTCGCAGGCAGAGTTGCGCCCGGCGGATTTTGCCAAAGGGGCGGTCGCCGCGCCAGGTCGTGGCCCCGGGCGATTCTCCCTCTGCTTCCCAGAAACCGACTTATCGAAATTGCTGACTTGACGCCCTGCCCCTCCGTAAGTTAAGATCCCCCCCGACGCTTCCAAGTAACGGCACCTTGGGTAAACGGACCAAGCCGCCCAACCGGTCCCACCCGCAGAAAAGGATTTTCGTCGGGTATGACTGCCTCTTCCCATGGACGGGGTTCCCTTCCCCTCCTGCCCTAACAACGATGCTAATCGCGCCTTATGCCGATGACGTCGTGGTCTGGGCACCGGCCAAGGTGAATCTCTACCTGGAAGTGCTCGCAAAACGAGTTGACGGATATCATGAGATCGAAACTCTCATGATCGGCGTTAGCTTGTACGACACCCTGGTGTTCAAGGAGGATTCCTCCGGGGCCATCTCGCTCCGGTGCCATCGGCCAGAACTCTCCACAGGCCCCGACAACCTCGTGATGCGCGCCGCCGAGCGGCTGCGCCAGCATACCGGCTGCCCTCGCGGTGCGCACATTCGGCTGGTCAAGCGCATCCCCCTCGCCGCCGGACTCGCTGGCGGCTCGACGGATGCGGCGGCGGCCCTCGCGGGGCTCAACCGGCTCTGGCAGTTGAACCTGCCGGACACGGAGTTGGCCGAACTCGCCGCCCGCCTGGGCAGCGATGTGCCGTTCTTCTTCGCCACGCCGGCTGCCTGGTGTACCGGCCGCGGCGAGAAGGTGACGCCCGTGGCGCTGGGCAAGCGGCTCTGGTTCGTCCTCCTGTGCCCACCCTTCGGCCTGGCGACCGCGGACGTCTACCGCGGCCTGACGGTGCCGGAGCGGCCGACGTCGGCGGATGAGATGA
>DASPXY010000703.1:0-4819 GCA_035637055.1 Gemmataceae bacterium
AGCGACTTCCGATCGGGACTAGCACTTTGCAGCGACCCGACGGGACTCTCGATAACGTGACCTTCTTAGACACGGCGGTTCTAATCGAATGGGACGGTTGGAGGAAGTCGATTCGAGAGTCTCTCATACATCGGCGTATCCCGATTCCGGTCAGAGCTGTCGTTGACGAGTACATGAGCCGCGCTAACGACTTGTACGATTGGTTCCATGCCGCGACCCTCACTCAGCATGCTGACAGCCTGCGCGAATACGATGAGGGGCGACGGAGGCATCGGGAATGGTTGAAACAGCAGCCTCATAACGAGATCTTCGCTCCAACCGAGGGGTGGGTTGTATACGCCGACAAGGAGCCGCCGATGTTGTCGGGGAGTGGCTAAGCCTACTTTAGTCCGAGAAGCGCCTGGGAGGCGCTCAAACAAGTTGAGGTAGCTCGCACCGACCGGTTCGAACAGACCTGTACGAGGTGCCAGGCTAAAGCTTTCAGATGAACCACCGCCAAGGCCAGTACGGTCGCCTGGAACTGCTCCAAGCAGCGTCGGGTATGATAGCGGCAGGTCAGACCGCATCGTTGAGCCGCTGTGTGTCGCAGCCGCGGGAGATGGGCGCCCCGCAACCTCGCAGGAGGTTGCTTGCCATGCCCACATCGCGGGGCGGGCACGGGGCGCACGAGGCGCTGCCGCCCGCCGCACACGTCGCCGCCTGGGAGCAGCTGCACCCGGGAACGGCCGCGGCCATACTGGCTGAGTTCCAGCACGACAGGCGACACGCCCGAGCCATGGACTGGGCTCGACTGGCGCTCCAAAGCATGACGGTGCTGGGTGGCCTCGGCGCGGTCATGGTGCTGGCATTGCTGGGCCACTGCCTTGCCGGCCCTGATGGATCAATCCAGGCAAGAGGGCTCTACCTTGGCGTCGGGTCGGTCATCGGGGTCCTCGCTGGCCGCCTTCAACGCGTTCCGCAACGCCGCGTGGCGTCGCGCGGCGCGGTGCTCGCCCTGGCGGGGGAGATTCTGCGCTTGCTCGGCCCGGCGGGTGACCGCCCACGGTCTGGCGTTCCAGCCTCGGCGCCGAACATGACAAGGTCCTCGGCGCGCCGGACCTGCTGAACCCCTCGGACGCCGAGCGGGTTCAGGCCGCGTGGCAGCGGGCGCAGTACGCTGGAGCCCAGCCCGGAAGACGCCCCTCGGGGGAGGCGCGCGGAACGTGCAGCAGCGCCTCGACCACCCCGAGTGCGAGCACTCACTGTCCGCTTACCGGCCCGGCCACACCGATCGGCCGCGTCCGCGCGCACCGATGAGCGTCAGTGCGGCGGCCGTGAGCGAGAAGTCGGCTGCGCAGCCCGCAGCGAGAATCTGCTCTACTATCCTCAAGGCCGCCCGCGGCGGCCATCATTGGCCGGCGGCAGAATCCCGCCTACCGTGAACGAGTCCAGCGGAGGCTAAGACCGAGTGACACTTAACATCACATTGGCCACCCGAAGAGTCATCTACCAGATGGGTGATTTTAGGGTCACCGATACGACAACCGGCGAATATAAAGATCACATAGCGCAGAAGCAGGTGCAGATACAGAGATTTGACTGGTCTGCATTAGTGTCTTTCGCTGGAGTAGGAAGTGTGGGCAACCTCAGTGTGTCCAACTGGCTAGCCGAGCAGCTTCGCAAGCTACCCGGAAACGGCTCCGTAGAGACACTGATCACATTACTCCTTGAAGCCGACCGATGGCTTCGGAGAGTTCCAGCACAACACCGGCGCCATACCTTCACCATCGCCGCCTGATAAGGCCCTCCGTCAGATCAACGGGCGGCCAAGGGTCATAGTCTGTGACTGCGGAGGGAGGCGACATGGAAGACCCACGCTTCGAGCCAGACGTCCTACGAATCGGTAAGGCGTTCGGAAGGCTTGTCGCCACTGAATACCCCAAGGGCATGGTGGACGGCACCGCCGCCCCCGAAGTGCCGGTCCCCGCGGTTCGCAGGCGCTATGGACGCATTGACCTCCTGATCGATGTCGATGACAGCGGTCGGCCGCTTCTTGTTGTCATCGAGGTGAAGAACACGGACTGGGATGCTCGTGCGGATCACCGCGTTATGCCGAACCTCTCTCGGCACGCTCGTCAGGTTTGGAACTACCTCGACGCCCTCATGCCATGTGTGGATGCTGGAGAACTGGCCGGGTTACAGGCCGCGCTCGTGTATCCGCGCCGTCCCTCCTATCCAGGGCGAGCCGAGTTTATAGAGGAGACACTCGACAGCCAAGGGATCTCAGTCGTGTTCTACGATGAGCTGTAACTCAGCATCACAGCTGTTCAAAGGTAAGCTGACGGAAGGGTAGGCGCCAGGCCGAATGGCCTCCAGTAGTGGGCCCAATAGACTGCTCTGCGTCGATCGGTTCAGCGATCACGCGTTGACTTGCGGTCTACCTCGAAACGTTCGCCGCTCAAAGAACCGGTAAATAGATCCTCGTTGAGCAGCTTGAGGAGGACGAACCGGTCTGAGGGGTCGAAGACCAGCTTGCCATCCCTTATGAGCTTGCTCTCGTCCAGGCCCTCCTTCTCGGCCACCTTCTTTACGTGCTCAATCTTGACTTTGCCATCTCGAAAGTATCCGCGTTCATGGATGGCCCTGAGTCGTCGGGAAACTCGTGAATCTCGACTAGCCGCTTCCACTAGCAATTTTACGCCATCGCCATCAAAGGGTAGATGATCTGCTATCTCCTTGACCCAGTCAGGATAGCGATCAACCAGCGCGGCGGCATCACGAAAGATAAGCTCAAAGGCTACCTGGTTGAGCACCAGGATCGTTTCACCGAGCACGATGAGATCAAAGTCTGGGTCAAGGATAAAGACGGGGTTCTCAACCCTTGTTAGCGTATTACCAAGTGTGGCCACTATACCGCCACGCCTTATTGACTTGTGGGGGTTGGTCTTACGAACGAATGCTACTCGGTTGGAAGGGCTATCTCCAACCACCACCGCATAGAAGTAAAGCGGGCGGCTCGGGAGTTGGTCGGCTCGAACAAGCTCAAGTCCGGCCGCTCCATGCAGAAGTTTCATCGGCGCTGAATCGCTACCTGCAAACAGCGAGCCAGGAACGGCCATGCACTCTTCACGGGCTAGATGAGTATCGGGGTCGTATTGCTTGAGCTCAAGCTGCTGGATACGCTCGACGGTGGCTCGGCACGCAGTTCGCATCGCCGAGGTGACTTTGCCCGCAGTAGTGACCTTACCTGCCACGATCTTATTTCCTGCTTTCCAGGCAATCGCAAAGGTGAGTGCTTCGTCAATCGGGATTGATTCTAGGTCGGGTTGCCAGCTCTCGGTCATCAGCGCCACTCGACTCTCTCTTGGCCCGTTCTAGGGCCAGCGTGTTCTCGAGCCGGGATGCTAACACCTCACTGTCGACGCGGAGTTGGCGCCGACTGATGAGGAATCCAGACCACCCATCGCCGGTGGTGACCGAGAAGACTTTGAGGCCGGCTAGGTAGAGAAGCGGATTGATTTGCATCATCTCAGACTGAATATAGACAATGCCCACAATAACAACAAAAAGGGCATACACGACCACATCCCGCGCCGATGGCGTGCTTACCGTGACAAACGGAAGGAGGTAGGTCGCAAGGTACCCGGCCACGTCACCGCCACGGTCCGTGATACTGACGATCTTGTGAGGATCGGGCTCGATCCGGCGGGCTGCCCGGAAGATAAGCCACATGCTGGCTATAGCGAAGATTGCAAGGGCCGCACAGGCGAACCGAAGCCAACGATCGTTGAACCGGATGGCCAGCATCGCGAAGAGCGGGGCATAGGAGCCCAAGAAGAGGCGAACCCTCAGCGATACAGCCGTCATCCCATCCCCTCTTGAGCTAGATAGGTAGCGTACTCGCCTGGCGTGACAGCCGTACTGAGAGGAGACTTGCGACTCTCCTGCCCAACCACGTCGGTCGGCTGGCAATATGCAGTCTCGCCGAGGGATGCCCATCGATGCGCTCGGCTTCAGCAGACTGTCACGCCATAAGTGGCACGTCATCATTTCAGGTTAGGTTCTATCCGCCGATTCCCGATCTCTGAGTCGAGCAAAGCGCCGGATTCTGATCTCGTTCTCTCAGGCGGGCTTGCTCTGCTGGTCAACGTCCGGATGGACAGCGGCGTCGGCGTCTCTGCCGCTCCCGCCGTCGAGCTCGACGGCGCCGACGCACGTGCCCAGGTCCTACGACCACTGGCTGACCCCGCCACCGCGGAAGGGGCCGAGAGCGCCTGAGACGTCTGGCGGTCCTGCCACGAAGAAGGGCCACTCCTCGTCTGGGACGGCCATTCTGTGAGTCACCTTGGGATGTACTGATCGGGACCACGGTGTACAGGGCCTGGTTGAGCTGGCGCAAGGTTCGTCTGGCCGGGTACCGCCTGGGTGTACGTTCCGTCATGCTCGCACGTTATAGTCGAATTGGCTGGGACCGCGTGGGGAAGCGACGGCGGGCAGGGGGATGCCGCATGGGACGGGGGAGCCGGCGGGGCGGGAGTGGGTACTGGCAGGCGGTCGCCTACCAGCACGAGCAGCAGCGCAAGGCGGCCGAGCGGCAGCAGAAGGATGCCGTGCGGCTTGCGCAGCAGCAGCTTCGGCTTGCGGAGCAGCAGCGCAAGGCGGCCGAGCGCGCGGCGGCGCAGGCCGAGCGGGACCGACGGCGCGAGCTCGAGCTGGCTCAGGTGGCCGAGGCCGAACGGCAAACCGTGGCCGTGGCCGGCCGCATCCAGGCGCTGGACAGCCTGCTGGTCTCAGCCTTGACGACCCGGCCCCACGTCGACTTCGCCCAGCTCAAACGGCA
>DASPXY010000704.1:0-4953 GCA_035637055.1 Gemmataceae bacterium
ATTTTCTCCTGCACCGCCGGCATGATCTGGCGGTCGAAGAAGTTCATGGTGTTAATGCCAAGCAATACGCAAAGGGTAAATACCAGGCGCGCCTTGGTCGTTTGCATCGGGCATGGCCCCCAACTCGTCACTGAGTGGCAACGCTTTCTTCCCTCTCCCCTGGCGGGAGAGGGGAGAACAGCCTCCCAACTCCCCGACTACTTCGCTTTCCCGCGCGCGGCCTGCAGCTCGCGCACGATCTCCTGGGCGCCGTCATCCGCGCCGTACAGCGCCTCGATCCCGGCCCAGATGCGCTCCGCCTCCGCAAGTTTGCCCTCATCGCGCAGCGCGGCCGCTCGCTTCAGCGCTGCCCGCACCGGCGCCCAGCGCTCCTTGTCAATTGCGGGATCGTTTATCTCCTTGATACCCCTGTCGGCGCGGCCAACCCACTCCTTCTCGGAATCGACGCCCTGGAACACCACGACGACGTTCTGCCACACGCGCCGCGCCTCGGCGACCTTGCCTTCCTGTCGGAGCCGCTCCCCTTGCCGGTAGAAGCGCTCGGCCTCACCGACAGTGAGACCGGGGCGGGACGGCTCCTCCTTGCGCCGGGACGGATCCTCTTCCTCGGTGCGAGTGAACGTCCAGACGATGATCCCGATCACCAGCAGCAGCAGCGGCACCAGCACCCAGATATTGTTCAACATCCGGTGGAGCGGACCGCCCGCCTTCTCGCGCTCCAGCTCCTCGCGCATCAGGCGGCTCATCAGCGTCGCCGGGCCGGGGCCACCCTCGTCTATGCCAGTGCCGGCCTTGTGCTCCGCGACCGTCCCCTGCCGTTCCACACCCACCTCGGTAGGGTTGCTTTTTCGCTCCAGTTTGCGGCGAATACCTTCGAGTTGCCGCCCGAGCACGAGACAGTCGGCGGGGCGATTGGCCGGATCTTTCTCCAGCAATTGACAGACGACTTCGTCGATCTCGTAAGGGATCTCCATGACGACCTTCGCCGGCCGGTCGAATTGGCCGTAGCGGTGCTTGTGCAGCAGGTCGAGAAAACTGGTGCCCTCGAAAGGCGTGCGGCCGGTGAGCAGCGTGTAGAGGACGACGCCGAGCGAATAGAGGTCGCTGCGTTTGGTGACGGGTTTGCCGGCGGCCTGCTCGGGCGAGAGGAACTCGGCGGTGCCGACGACGCCGCCGGTCGCGGTCAGGTGGCTGCTGGCGAAGACCTTGGCGATGCCGAAGTCCATTAACTTGATCTGCCCGGTGGGAGTGCGCAGCAGGTTGGGCGGCTTGAGATCGCGGTGGATGACGCCGTGGTCGTGAACGTGCTTGAGCGCCGGGCAGATCTGCAGGGCGATGTCGAGCACTTCCTTCCACGGCAGGCGATGCTGCTCGTGCAGGATTTCTTCCAGGCTTTGGCCCTCGACGTACTCCATCGCGTAGAAGTACAGGCCGTTTTCCATGCCCGATTCATAGAAGCGAACGATGTTGGGATGGCTGAGTTGACTGAGCGTCTCGATCTCGCGCTGGAAGCGATGCAGGAAGCCGACGTCCTGGGCGAGTTCGGCGGCGAGGATTTTGAGGGCGGCCTGGCGGCCGCCGATCTCCTCCTGGGCGAGGTAGACACGGCCCATGCCGCCGCGGCCGAGTTCCTTGTAGATGACCCACTTGCCCAGGTGGTCGCCGATCATGACTGTGTCCGTGGTCTGGGGCCGTCTGCGACTGTTCTGCCACAACGCGCGGGGAGTCCGAGCGCCTCCGCTCTAGCATACCCGGGCCGGGGCGCATTGGACAATGTGGTAACACCGCAGGGCCGAACAGGAACGCCAGCGCGGTGTTGGCCGAGTTGGAACTCACGGCGTGAGGGCGGACAAACAGAGTACGCAGGTTCCTAGATTTTTCGGGGCGAGTAAAGCTGAATTTGCTCGACAGCAGTTGACGGAGAAGTCAAGGAGGTGGTGACGGAGACCAAGTGGATGTCTCCTGATGCCAGAGCCAGCGCCGTGCGGCTGGGAGTGCCGCCTGCGGGTGGTGGCACTCCCGACCTGCCTGGTCACGGCGATTTCTTGAGGTCGAAAGGCGGCAAGACATTCTCCCCCGCCTTGATCTCGGCACTGAGGTTAGACGTTGAGGCCTCGCTGTACTTGGTCGGGAGCAAGTTGCGGAGATCGCCGCGGGCGCGCATCTGCTCCATCTCTTCGGCGTCGGTGACGTCTTTGCCCGTTTTTCTGTCCACCCACTTGGAGACGACCACCGAGTAGGTGCCGGGCGGGATCTGCTTGGTGCCGGTGGCCCTGATCTCGAAGTTTCCCTCGGCGTCCGTTTTGCCGCTGTAGCCGCCCTTGCCCCCGCCTTTTTCCTTCGCGATGAAGGCCACTTCAGCGCCGGACACGGCTTTGCCCTCGAACAACACCTTTCCCTTCGCGGTGGTGCCGCTGCCTGAGCAGCCAAGGACGACGGCCAGTGAACAGGCCAGGGCAACAAGGAGAACACCTCGCGGCATGGATATCCTCGCACGTGGACAGGTTGGGAGAGAACAAGAGGGGCCCCAAATGAGGCCCCCGAAAACTGGTCGTGCCAGCGGTTCGCTATCCGGTCAACAGGAGCTTAAAAATTTGTATTGCTGACGGGTTCACCGCCTTGCGGGGTGCCCAAAGCGCGGAACACGTTGAGATCGATGCCATCACTGATGCCGCGAACGGAACCGTCAAGGAAGACGAAGTTGGTCGTCCCGGGGTGGTAACTGCCGAACCCCCAGGCGTAGGGGCACTTCGTCGTCGTGCTTCCCGAACAATTGCCGTACGGGTAGTTGGGGGTCGCATAGGGATCCGCCGCACTGGTCCCCCACGATGTCCGGCCGTGAACGGCGGTATGTGTTCCATACAGAGGGAAGGGGCCGTAGGAGCTGGAGGTCAGGAGTTGCTTCGATTCACCGATGCCGATGGTATTGCTCCGGCCGTCCGGAATCTTACTCAAGGCCGCTGCCCCATCGTTGCCGAACGCTCCCCGCCATTGAATACTGGTCGAACGGTACGGCGCGTTGTAGTCGGTGTAGGCCCCCGTGCCGAACAGGTAGTTGCCGCGACGGGTGTTGTTCTGCTCGTAGAAGCCATTCATGCCCGGTGCATAGGCGCCCGTCCCCGTCACCACCGGCGGTGGGTTATCGTCCGCCGGGCAGAAGAAGATCGGCACCACGGCGCTGCCAACCGCAATGTTCGGGTTGCCGGCCGGGTTCGGCCCGACGGTTGGGCCGGTCGCACTCTGGTAGCCGGACTGGCCCCCCGGAGCGGCCGTGTACGGGCTTGAGGTACTGCTGGTGTACTGGTAGTTGTAGGTTCTGAAGAGGTTGACCTGATCAATGAAGGGCAACAGGGCGACGAAGCCCGTGTGATTATACACCAAGTAGGTGGTGTAAGTGACCTCCGGCCCGGAGTACGGGGTGTAGACGCCGGTGGAATTGGTGTAGCGGCCGGAGTGGATCAGGGCTGCAGGCAGACGCTTGTAGGTGTGGTCGTAATTGGCCAGGGCAATCCCCAATTGACGCAGGTTGTTCTCGCACTTGGCGCGGTTGGCGGCCGCACGCACCTGCTCGACGGCAGGTATGAGCAGCCCAATCAAGATGGCAATAATCGCAATTACTACCAGCAACTCAATCAACGTGAACCCTCGGTGACGGCTGCCGAGCATAAGGCACCCCCAGAAGATCAGGACGAAGTTGTGAAAAATGCAAGAAGTCATTGCATTAGAAACAGTTCCTTGGAAGCGGTCAAGAAAAAACTGGCCGGGCAAAGATGAAAAATAAAAGAAGGAGACTCTGACCGAAGGTAGAAACGCAGCCGGGCATCCTGCCCTCGAAGGACGCTTCACAAAATCCTTCAAGCGTGCGCACCGCCAACGGCGTCCACTTGCAGCACGGTACACACCGGGTCGCCCGCCAGCACGCGCGGGAACGTCCGCAGGAACACCACCAATCCCTCGTGCGGCGCCTCGACCACGTGCCGGACCCTGCCAAGAGCATCGCAGATCGTCCCCAACCGCTGTTTTCTCATCACCGCCGTCAGCACGTCCACTTCCGGCGTGAAGAAGCCGCCGACCGGCGCCCGGTTCTGGATTTGCAAGAAACCCGCTTGGGTCCGGTCATCTTCGACAAACCATTGCGGCTCTTCTGTATCCACAATGCCCTCTCGGAGTCCGAGATGCCTCAACAGGTTGAGCAGGCCGCGCCGGTAGCGTGCGACGTCCTCGGGACGGCAGCGGCCCTCGCCGGTGATCTCGACGTAGAGCGACGGCACCCCGGCCTCGCTCGCCGCGGACAGCGACCGGCCCGGCAGTCCCGGCGTGCCCCACACCAGCGGCATCCCGAACGCTCGCGCTGCCGCCCGCTGTGCCTCCAGCACTCCGGGCCGCAGCTGATAACCCACTAGCGCCGGCATGCGATAATACTGCCCGGCGCTGTGCAGGTCGCAGTAGAAATCGGCCGCGGCGATCCACTCCGTCAGACGGGCGGCGAGTTGCTCCGTGATCGTGCCGCGCAGGTCGCCGGGAAAAACGCGGGCCATGTCCTGGCGGTCGTCGGGATTGGTACGCAGCCCCGCCTCGAACGCCGGCGGATTGGCGACCGGCACGGCAACGAACGTCCCAGTCAGCCCGTCGGGCGTCAATTCCCCGTAGAGGTGGCGCAGCGCGGCCATGCCCTCGAACTCGTCGCCGTGAACACCGGCGGTCGCCAGCAGTGTTTTCCCTGCCGTCGCGCCGCGCACCACCAGGACCGGCAGCGACACCGCGGAGCCGTCCGCACGCACGGCCACAGGAACAGTAAAGGCATCCTTGCTGCCAGGCGGAAGGTGCCAGGGCGGAACTGAGGCCATCGCTTTTTCTCCTGGGGCTTGCCATCGCGGCGCGATTTGCGACACTCATCAACATCCAGCGTAGGGGAGAAAACCCCTCCCCCCAGCCCCCTCCCCGAAACGGAGA
>DASPXY010000705.1:0-6986 GCA_035637055.1 Gemmataceae bacterium
TTCAGGCCCGCGTGAGGATGACACGGTGACCAGGTGACCAGGTGACCAGGTGAAAGGGAGTTACGCCGGTCACCTGGTCACCGTGTCACCCTGTCACCTTGTCATCCGCAAGGGCCCGAGAGCCTTCCTCCTCCCAGGTCATGCGGTAGCCGCCCCAGAGCCACGAGGGCCGCCCAGGACATCCTGGGTGGCCCTTCTGCCTTTCAGGGGCTTCCGGTTTCCAAGGTTACCACCCCAGCGCCTCGGCGATCAAGCTCCCGGCGGCCGTGCCGCACAGCACGGCAATGAGAACTTCGACCGAAGCCATGCGACGGTAATGCCTGTGCCAATGGTTCTACCAGAGATGGTCTACGAGTCCTTGCCCTGCTCTCCAACGACGATTCGCAGAGCCAGCGCAAGCAGCAGGGCGATGGCGAACTCGGCGAGACGCCAGGAGAACTCACGCATGAGGATGAAGTACGGGAATGCCCTGCGGTGCGTCCCGGACTGCGTCAGGCGAGGGCGGATGGCAGGGGTCAGCCTCCGACCCTCTGCATGCGCCACGGGCCGCGCAGGCGGCGTCTGGCGTGACCAGGACGGGCGCAGGGATTTTGCTTGACGGGGTTGGTGAGGCGCGGGACCATCCTGGCGTTGCCGTAGTGGGCAAACAGGTCGCTGATGCGGACCGGGCGCGTCCTGGTTGGAAGCGTCCGTCTGCCTGGCGCGCCCGGTCGCATAGCTCCTCGTTCGGCGGCAAAGTTGACACCCAGCAAGCGTGTATTGGTGACCCAATTTCACAAACGAGATTCTTATGCGAACCCTTGGAGCGGTATCGGTTGTGGTATTCTTGATTCTGGGCGGCGCGCAAGCAGGGGACGAAACTGCCCTGAAAAAGGAGCTTGAGGCACTGCGGGGGAATTGGAACGTCGCCCAGCGGGCCGGAGGTGCTGACCAAGATGTGCAGACGCAATGGTCGATGGTTGAGAACAGCCTGCAAATTCGTCTTGGCGGTGCTTACGTTGACCTCAAGTTCACAGTCAATCCGGCGAAGAAACCCAAAGAAATCGACCTCATCGCCCGCGCGCCTGATGGTTCCGACCGAGTGATGCTCGGTATCTACAAATTGGAAGCCGACACTCTTGAGATCTGTTTCGATGATTTCGGCAAGAAGCGTCCGACCGAGTTCCAAGCCAAGGCCGGTTATGTATTGAAGCGTGAGAAGAAAAAAGACAAGTAATCTACCGCTCCCTGATGGCGAGCGCCAGGTTGGTTGCGGCCTCCACAGACAGTTCCTCCGACGGCGGGCGGAAGTTCGATCGGGAAATCACCAGCCGGCCAGGGAGCGGAGGCGGTCGAGAATGCTGGGCTCGGAAGGGTGCCTGAAGATTTCAACGATCGCATGCACGGTCACTTGCGCTTACCGGTCTGCTTGCTCTCTGGAGGCGGTTCCAGCTCCACCAACCCTGGCCCGAAGAACGCCACCAGCTTCCGCAGCACGGGCCAGGCTAACCGGCCACTTTGCGTCTGCTCGTAGTTCCTGATGGTCGCGCGAGGCACGCCAGTTCGCGCGGCCAGTTCACGTTGGGTCAACCCCCGGGCAAGCCGGAATGCTTGCAGGCGGTTGCCGAAGGGAGCATTCGGCGCGTGCGCCAGGCAAGTCAAGCACAGTGCCGGGCGGTTCGTCCAGACGCCTTTGCGGGGCGGGCAGATAGTGCGCTTGCAGGCGCGGCAGCGCAGCGGTTCGGCGCTGCCGCGACCATCCCCGCCAAGCAGTTGCGAAACGGCTTGCGGGCTACAACCCAGTTCCTCCCCGATCTGGGCCAGCGTCCAGCCGCCCGCGCGGAGTTTCAGGGCCTTCCGTCGCCGGGAGGCCGTGGACGCCTTCTTGCCGCTGCCCACCCCGCCCATCACATCGACCTCTCAGGCATGCCCACTCTTCAACCCACGGCTTCCTCTTCGACAGTTCGCACCCACAGCATAGCTTGTCCTCCCCGGCACGATTCCAGACAGCTTCAAGGGATCAGAGCCCAGTGTGCCGGTTGTGTTCGCGCCCTGCCTGGGCACTGGAATGGATCATCCAATTCGCCTTCTGGCCCATCCTGACCCGGTCTGCGGGTCGGATCGCTGGACGGCGATGTCGCGGGATTGCGGTTTCTCCCGTGAGCTTGCCTTGAGCCGGGGTGCCCGCACCCGCCTGAATGGCATCGGTCGGAAGTTCATGGCAAACACAAACTCCGAGCAGAGCCTGTTGGTAGGTTACGGTGCGTGGAGTGGATTGGTTGCGGCTGCTTGCTAATACCCGGCGACAGAAGCATCAGCGGGCCTTATGAGAAGCGGGGAACGCTTTGCCAGGGTCCAAGAAGATCGAGGAAGAGTCGAACTAGAATCGGGAGGGCACCCTGGAGAGGGCGCGGTGTCGCCCTGCTGCACTTCGGGCATTCCTTATGGCTGGCGCCCAGCCTATCAGCAGAACCGCCGTGGCTGTCCGCGCCCCGTCGCGTAGGTTGGACGGCGAGGCTCGCACAGGACTTGCCCTTTGCTGAGCTGAGCAGTTTCTGGTTCCTGGCTGGAAAGGGATCCCCCGATGAAAAACGCAATGACTCTCGGCGTCGTCGCGGCCCTCGTCTTGGTGTGCATCCGCAGTGATGGTGGGGGACCGCACGGGCAACAAGGCGAGCAGGGCAGCCTCGCCATCTATTCGCCCGCGCAGATCAAGTGGCTAGACGCCCCGGCACTACTACCGCGAGGCGCGAAAGTGGCCGTGCTGGAAGGGGATCCCGGCAAAGAGGGGCCGTTCGTGCTGCGCGTCCGGATGCCGGATGGCTACAGGATTCCGCCGCACACCCATCCCAAAGCGGAGCGCCTGACGGTCATCTCGGGCACGTTCCACATCGGCATGGGCGAGCAGTTCGATACCGCGAAGGGACGGCCGATGTCCGCCGGGGCGTTCGGAACTTGGCCGGCGGGAATGAAGCACTATGTCTGGGCCGAGGGTGAGACGGTCATCCAACTGCACGGCATCGGCCCGTGGTCGCTGTCCTACGTCAATCCCCAGGACGACCCCCGCAACACGAAGAAGTGACCTGACGCCACGATGTCCGAACGAAGGGCACTATCACCCCGCGCCCATCGCCGCCGAAGTCCACGCCGACGCTGCCCTGCTCGCTGTACCAGAGGCAGCGCCAGCCCGCCTCGGCGAGTTCACCGTGATCGGATCGATCCAGTCCACCTCAATGGCCGGTTCCCGCTCCAGGATGGTCAACACCTCCTCCCCTGTCATGCCGTGGCGGATGGGATCCGCCTTCGCTTGCATCCCCGAGGGCCAAGGCTGCAACTCGGACTCGAGCGCAGACAGCAACAGCAGCACGCCGGAGACGATGGCCGTGGCAGACCAGAGGGGGGCGGCGTGGCATGGCGTTCATCTTCCAGGATGGTCAAGACTTGCCCGCAGCCCGGCAAGCGGTACAACACGCCTGCCGCGCCTTCGGGCCGGCACGCTCTGGGGCCTGCGTCTAGCTTGGCGTTCTGCGCCGTGGGCGGTGTTGCGCCGCCCGAGCGTTTGGCCTCTCATCCGCCAGCAGGAAGGCTGTTTCAGGCCCGCAGCATCCCCGGCACTTCCCCAATGCGTTGTCGTCGGGCCGCCGCTGGTGTACGCTTTTCCCTGCCGGGCGTCAGGCGACGTTCGGGATTGGATCACCCCTGATCGCGGAGGTGGGCACGTCGCGTGTTTCGTGTGTCGCAGTCGGTGTCGCGCTGGTGCTGACGGCTGGGGTTGTGGTGGCCTGCGAGGGAGCCACCCCAGAGGCCGCTGATGGAGATCGGTCTGTTCCCAAGCGTCCAGTTCAGGTTGTCGTGCCGGGCGGACCGGTCACGCCGGAGGCCGCGTTCCAGGAGTTCCAGGCGGCGATCGAGGCCAAGGACGGCGAGAGGGCATGGAAACTGCTGTCGAAGCACAGCCAGGCGGAACTCAATGCCGCCGTGCAGCAACTCACGCAAGCGTTCAAAATGCTCGCCAACCTTCCCCCCGAACAACGGAAGACGGCCGAGGAGCAGATCGCCAAGGTCTTCGGGATGAGCGTAGCCGAGCTGCAGAAGATGGATGGCAAAGGCTTGCTCGGCTTCAGCCTGAAGAACGCCCAGAAACTCGGCAAGGGCTCGGACGCGCTGACGGAAATCACCACGGCGCCCCTGGAAAATGTCAAGGTGGAAGGCGACCGGGCGACGGCGACGGTCAAGACCAAGACGAAGTCCGAACCGCTCCGCTTTATCCACGAAGGCGGCTCCTGGAAGATCACGCCCCCGTGGTGAAGTGCTGGGGGCCGATACGCCGCGACGGCAAAGCGCCACGGGCAAAGCCAGAGGGGCAACGGTTCAGGAACTCCCACCTTGCCGATCGAACGCAAGACGCAACACGAGCAGGGGCAGCAACCACACGACGGCGTGCCACTGCAGGGCGGCGGCTTTGAGCAAGTGCGGGTTGAACTCGGTCATGTGCTCATCCTGGCGAACGCCCCGCCCCGTGTCCAGACCAGCGTCAGGCGAGCGCGGAGGCCAGGGGCAAGCCCGCTGACCCTCCTGGACGGGCAACGTGGCGTACAGGTGGCGCGTGGCAGCGCTGGCGGGATTTCGCTTGACGGGGCGGGTGGGGCGCGCGACGATCCCACACAGGCGCACCCGGTCAGAGCCAGGGATCTGTTGACGGGACCGTGATCTCTGCGGGCGCGCCGGGTGCTCATTCACAACCGTTCGGTGGCTTCCAGCTTCTGGGGAAGATCATCCCAGGCGGGCTCGTCATGGCACCGATGCAGCACAAGAACCTGGCCCAACCAGATGAGACGCGGAAGTTCGACAAGGGGCAACTCGAACTCGTGACTCTCGGTGGCGTCACGTTTGGCCGTGGCACCTTCCAGCCGGGCTGGCGCTGGTCCACCTCGGTCAAGCCCCTGGTCAAGACCCGGAGTTGTGAGGCACCCCACCTCCAGTATCATGTTGCGGGGCGGCTCCATGTCGTCATGGACGACGGCAGCGAGGCGGAGTTCGGGCCGGGCGAGGTCTCGCTGTTGCCTCCCGGCCACGACTGCTGGGTGGTGGGCGACGAGCCGGTCGTCGTGATCGACATCAGCGGCATGGTCGATTACGCCAAGCAGGCATGAACCTGGCTGCGGGATCCCACGGCCCAAGCCCCCGAACAACGCGTGGGTGCGACACGAAGTGACCTCACGGTGGTCGGGAACCAGGGAGCATCACTTGGCGCAACGATTGCCGCCCACCGCTCCAGCAACCTAGCAACCCAGACGGTCCGCTGATTTTGCTTGACGGGGCTCGTGGGGCGCGGGAGTATCCCTTGGCCTGACTGGCCGCCCTCCAACTCAACAGTGGCGTTCAGTGCCCGTCGGGCACTCCGAACAAAAAGGGGATTCGGATGACTCGGGTTCTCTTCCTCGTCCCGGCTGTCGTCCTGCTTCTTGGCGCGGGCGAGCCGACAACCGATCTGGACCAGTTCCAGGGGAACTGGCGATTCCTTGAGTACCACAGCGACCGCGTCGAAGTGACGAAAGAACGACTCAAGGCGATGAAGGTCCACATCAAGGGCAACACCTTGGTCGTCAGTGACGGCACCAAGGAGGAGAAGTTGACCTTCACGCTGGACCCGAAGCAGACGCCCCGAGCAATCAACCTCCGAGAAGGCAAGCAACCCGAATTGCCTGGCATCTATGAGCTGAAGGGGGACACATTGCGGATCGTTACCGCTGGCACCAAACGGCCGGAGGCGTTCCCTCCGAAGCTGAAAGGTGGGTACACCCTGCTGGTGCTGCAGAGGGAGAAGAAGTGAGCGAGTTTCACTCGTGGGACAAGGAAACCTCACCCTGGCGGATGGCAGCGTCGGCGTGAGACAACAGCGCGCGCAGACGAGAACGCCACGGGTTGTTTTTTCCCCCGTGGCGTCTGTGTTTCGCCACTGCTCTTCTCCGCTCACCCCACCTCCTGCCGCTCGCCCTTCATTGCCTCGATGAACGCATCGGCCCACCACACGGGCAGGTGCAGCTCGTGGAGGGCGGTTGCAAGAGGCGGAAGTTCGATAGGAAAATCACCGGATGTCCGAAATGCGGCGCCCCCACGGCCGGACCCCAGGAAGCCAGTGTGCCCACATCACGAGGCCGTTCGTACTCAGGGTGACGGTGGCACTGCCGCTGTCAGCAAACCAGACGAGGTTAGGATGCCAACCTCCCATCTCCATGTCAGGCCCGCGACCGAGAAGGGCAACCACCTCGACCCGCGTCATCCCCGGCTGAATGCGCCGTACATTCGCCTCCGTGACGCCGGGTGGCCTTACCAGCCAGTTCGTCAGCAGGAACGCCAGTGCCACGACGTACAGCGCCACGCCGCCGAAGTACACACGCTTGCTCATCGTCCACCTCTGTGAGGCTGCTGTCACCAGCCGAGCAGGGAGCGGAGGCGGTCCCACACTGAGGGTTGCCCTGCCAGAGGGACCCAGGCTACCCGTCGCACAAAACCAGTGCCGACAGTGAAGAAATCGCCGGGGACTCGCATGCGGAAGTCGAACTCAACACTGACAGTGAGACGCTCGCCCTCCCACTGCCAGTCCTCTGTGCGACTGCCGTACGGCCCTGGCCACCGGATGCAATTGCTTGAGCCCATAATCTCTTTGACCTCCCCCAGCGTCATGCCTGGCCGAATGCGCCGCACGTTGGCCTCGATCACCCCCGGCGAGGGCCCGAGCAACCGTTCCGTCACTCCCAGCGCCAGCGCTACCAGGCACAGCGCTACGCCGACCCACGTCAACCGCCGCACCCAGCGCTTCATGGCCTGTGCCCTCCCTCGTGGTCAGGACTTGCCCGCAACCGCCCGCGCGGTACAACACGTCTGCCGCGCCCTTGTGCCGGCACGCTCTGGGGACCAGGTCTAGCTGGGTGCTCTGCACCGTGGGCGATGTAGCGTCGCCCGAGCGTTTGGCTATCCGAACGGCAGCAGGAAGGCTGTTTCAG
>DASPXY010000706.1:0-3232 GCA_035637055.1 Gemmataceae bacterium
CTCGACCATGCGAGCCACGGCCCGGCGGGCGGCGACCATCTTCCAGCCGCTCATGCTGCCCGAGCGATCCAGCACGAAGACCACGTCGCGCGGCCGTGGTGTCTTGCTCGCAAGGGCCGGTGGCACCACCGTCAACACAAAGGTGCCCTCGCGCCCCGTGCGATCCGGCAGCAGCGACAGCGAACTCTTGACGCTGTCCTGCCCCAGCCGGTAACGCAGGATGAAATCGCGATTGAGGCGCTCGCCGGGCTGCAGCACGATGCGGCTCGCGCCGCTACCATCGCTCTGCAACAACGCCGAATGCAGACTGGAGCGGAAATCACGCGGACCAAGGGGGGACGGCTCAACGTCCACGGTCAGTGCCAACCGCACGGGATTCGGGACGCCGGGCAGCAGCACCGGCGGCGTGATGCGCGAGGCATCGGGCACGGCGTCGGTGTCGGCCGCGACGCCATCGCCGACGCTCGTCCCGTCCAGCGGGAAACCGGGGATGTAGCGCGGCGCCACCACGAGCGGAAAGCGAAATGTCACCTCGCCCATGTCGTAAATGAGCGGGCCGGCGAGGGTGAGACGCACGGTGGCTGCGTCGCCTGGCATGAGGTTGCCGACGCGCATTGTGAAGACGCCGGGCCGCTCCTCCTCGGTGATGGCGGCGCGGTAACCGTGCTCGATGGCCTGGTCGTAGTCGCGCCGGGCGGCACCACGTTCCTTGAGCACCCCCTCGACCACCCGTCCGCCGACACGCAGCTGGAATTGCGTCACGGCGGCGCGGTCGGGCAGCGGAAAGATGTACGTCGCCTCCAGCGGCTCGCCCAGGACGTTGACGAAGGTCTGCTCGACGGTGACCTCGGCAAGCAAGCCATCAATGCGAGCATGGACCTCCAGCGCTTTGAGGGGCAGGCGGCCGCGTGGCGTCGCGAGGGCGCCGAAGCCGGCCTCCTCATCGGGGGGAACACAGCGGCTCACTTCGCCGTCATTCAGGAGCGGGATTGTCGGTATCATGTGGTCCTCCTTTGCTGGACAGATCATTGAGAGGGGTAACGCTCACGGAAGAATGCCAGGATTTGCTTTGTTTGCTCGTCGGTAAGTGGCTGGAGCGGCTTGGTGCTGCGCGGCGCCGGGCGGTCCCACGGTTTGCCGGTGACCATGAGCGTCATCGCAGGCCCGCCGAGCGGACGGACATAGTGCCAGGCGTCGGGATCGGTCATCTCGTAGCGGAAATCGCCGGCGGCGATCATCAGGGCGGCGACGGGGGGCAACTCCTCACCTTTGCCGTAGCCGACCGCCATCTCATAATCGCCGGAGAGAATGCGCATGGCGGACGGCCACGGATGCGGATGGAACAATGCCTCGCCGCGCTCGCAGGGATGGATGCGGTGCAGATAGATACGGTATTCGCCCCACGGCCGCCACAGCCGTTCGACGCGCGGCGGGTGGTAATCGACATCCACACTTTTCCAGCCGGCCTCGTCTGCGAGGAGGCGCGGCAGTTCTTTCTCAACAGCTTGCAGAATGTCCAGCACGACTCAACCTCCAGTACTTGGGAGCCCGAAGCGCGAGCGAGGAACACTCCCTCGCTGGCGCTCCGGGCTCCCGGCATCTGCTACCAGCCCCGAAGCCAGGCTAACAACCCAAGCCCGCCCAGGACTATTGCCAGGAGGACCAGCCAGACGAGCCAACCAGAAGATGGTCGCCCTGGCGGGCGCCCTCCTTTCATCCCCTGTTTCTTGTGAACAGCCCGCATGACAGCGGTGTCGCCCGCACGAGAAACCGGTTGAGGAGCCATCGCGGCGGGCGGCGGCATGGATCGTTCTGTGCCTCCGCGAGCGATCGTCGCATAGTCCGGCGCATCCACGGCCGGCATCCCCCCGAGGGTTCTGTCCATCGGCGGCGTCGCCCCGGAGAGGGTCATGCGGGCTCCCCCGAAACTACCGTGTCCTCGCGGTGCCTGCGGGGCCTGATCCCAGCCTTGCGGAGACTCCACCGGCTGCAGAATCTGTGCCCTTTCTCCCCCCACGTTCGGCGCCTCCGTCCGATCCACCGCGAGGAACGCCGTGAAGCGGCACAGCACGCCGTATTTCAGAGAGGTCTCAACGATGCGTCGCTCCACCACACGCAGGTCGCCCGTGTGGCTCACGAAATAGTCTTCCAGGTCGCGGATGTAACCACGCGCCCATACCGAGGTGATGGCACCGCCGTTAACCGCACCACCAGCGACGGTCTGCGACCAGGCGGCGCCCGCGGCGTCGGTTGCCATCACCCGAATGCTGCCCTCGGCGGCGCCGCGGTAACGGCCGAGAATGAACACTGGGGTTCCCGCGAACAGATCCGGGTCATACGTCGGCACGAAGGTGGTGTCGTCGATATCCAGGCCCGCCCCTTCCACAAAGACCTTCGTCAAGAGCGGCGTACCGATGCGGCGATGGATGTGCTGCAACACTTCGCCAAGCCGTTTCTCCGATTCGACCAACTCGCAGACACCGCCCCCCAGATCCGCCAGACGCCGCAGAAACGCCGCATTGACCGCCTGATCAATACCCAGCGCAAACACGCGCACACTCTTGAGATCGCGAGTGAGACTCTGGAGGATCTGATCCTCGTTGCCCACTTGCCCATCAGTGATGAGCACGAGTACCTTGTCCCGCTGCGCTTGCCCGCCACTGGCCAGGAGGTGGGCCGCCATGCTGAGGGGTTGGGCCATCTCGGTGCCCCCGCGTGCCTCGACTCCGCCCAGGAACTCGGCGGCGCGGAAACGATTGCGGTCCGTCGCGGGCTGCAAGCCCAGGTCGGGGAAAGTCGGTGGTTTCTCGATGGCGTCATCAAAGGCGTAGACGGTGAACCGATCGCGCTCGGTGAGGGTATCTACCATGTGGCCAAGTGCCCGTCGCGCGGCCGCGATCTTCCAGCCGCCCATGCTGCCCGAGCGGTCCAGCACAAAGATCACGTCGCGCGGCCGTGCCTTCTGTGCCGCTCCCGTCGGTGGCACGAGAGTCAGGGCGAACGTCCCTTCCTGGGCGCCGGTGCTATCGGGGGCCAGCGTCAGGGCCGTGCGGACGGCCTCGTCGCCGACGCGGAAACGGAGGATGAAATCGCGGTTGAGCCGTTCGCCCGACTGAAGCAGGATGCGCCGTACCCCACTGTCCGAGACCGCCTGGAGGACGACGTGCAGGGCCGAGCGAAAGTCACTGACGGGCAACTCCGACGGGTAGACATCGACGGTGAATCCAAGACG
>DASPXY010000707.1:0-4667 GCA_035637055.1 Gemmataceae bacterium
GAGGTTGAGCCCATGTCCCTGACAGGCCGGCAATACGAGGAACTGCGGGTACGCCTCGCAGAGGATGTCTCGCAGTTCCTCGTATTGCCGGCCTGTCAGGGACATGGGCTCAACCTCGAAACGCCTGGGCTTCAACTTCCACCCAGAGCGTTAGCCTTATCGCTCTTCACCACCAGGACTGTAGATGCCGCCAGTCCTCGGTTTCGCTCTGATGCATGCCCGGGTTCTCCTCAACCATGATTCGTTCCAAGCACACGGTCGGCCTTGGACTCGTCACCTGTGGGAAAGGGCCGGCGGGTCGCCTGGCGCGTAGCGGGTGCGGAAGAACCCGCGCCCTTTGGGGTCGGCCGAGTAGACGATTCGCGAAGGGTTCGCAGGGTCGGACACATTCACGGTCAACGTCACGTCATCCTGATCGGGACAATTCGGATCGTACACCAGGATCTTCAGCGTTCCGGCGGCTTCGTCGAGGTCGTAACCATAGGCCAGCACCTGATGGTTGTTGCCCACATCCAGGGGGTTGAGGGATTCGACCTTGAGCAGGCCCAGGGGACAAGGGCGGCCAGCGTCCAGATCTGCCCGGATCGCTGGCCACTCGCCGTGGACGGTGTGCCAGCCGATGCTCTTCAGCAGACCGAAGAGACGTCCGTCTTCGGGCAAACGCATCCATTCGAGATACTTGAAGACGCCGGCCACGCCGTTGAAGCTGTCGAGCAGACGGCGGGCGATGTACTGGAAGAGGGGCGTTCCCGGCCGAGGGGCGGTCCGGTCGGGAGGTGGAGGCGTCCCCTGGTGGAACAGGTCCAGGGCCGCGAAAACCATGCCTCCGCACAGCCCCCCTGCGGCACTGCCGACCGGTATCTCGCCGAACGGTGGGACCAGGATGGTGAGGACCGGGGCGTCCTCGAAGTTGTTGGCGAAATGGAATCCCGAGGTACTCGGTGTAAACGCGGGAACACGTACGCTGGCCATGATCGCGTCCTCCTGTTCTGCTCAGCGGATCTCGTTTCGCAACAACTCGTCCCCATGCGTCGAGCACAGTATCTCGGTCAGTTTGTCTCCGTTCAATTCGAGCACAGCGTACCCATGCGGGCCATACGTGTTCTCGTACCCCGGAATGTCGCGGTTGGGACCGTCGAGCATCAGGCCGCCGGGCACAAGGTTGCGCGCCTCGAACCGGCGCCAGAGGATGTCCCCCACAGTCTGCTTGACGGGAAAGTCGCTGACGTCCTTGCGCTTGGAAGGGATACCGCCGTGGCCGAGGCACCGCCCAGAAAAACCATAGGTCTCGTGCGGGTCGTAGATCGCACAGCGGTGCTCATGGCCCCAGTACCAGGCGGTAATGCGGCGGGACTCCAGCAGGTGGTTCAGTTTCAGCGCGAGTTTCGGCCCCTGGCTTTCGAGTCGTGAGTAGAGTTGGTGGTGCGAGAACAGGACGATTTTCCGGTTGCCGGCGCCGGCGATGACCTGGTTCAGCCAGGCGACCTGTTCGTCGTCCAGGTCGTGCTCCCGGTAGCCAGTGTCCAGGCCGATCAGCAGCCAGTTCGCATTCTGGTAGGCGAAGTAGCTGGACGCCTGCTCGAAGCGCGGCAGTGTGTGGTCGAAGTAGCCCCAGCCCCCGGCGTACATCTCATGGTTGGAGTTGAGGGCCCGGTTCGTGGCATCAGGGCGGAACGGCCAGATCTTGAGGAAACGCTCGCGCACTTCCTTCTCGGTGCCGGAATAGTAGACGTCGCCGAGGTGCATCAGGAGGGTGAACGGTCGGGGATCGTTCTGGATGGTTTTGGCAATGATCGGAGCCCCGTAGAGCCCGGTGCCCCAGTCACCCACGAGGAAGATCCGAGCGCTCTCGGAGAGGCTGTCCGCCTGGAAGGAGGCGGGTCGGGCGGGAGGGTGCCGACGGATCCCCCGGATCCAGCTGAAGAGGCTGAAGAACCAGCCTCCGAGGTCATTGGGTGCGAATTGCAGTTCCTCCCCTCCCGCGGGGGCTGGGGTAGCCGCGGCGCCAGGGGCGCGACCGGACGCGAGGAAGCTCTGGACAAGCGCGGCGACCCGATTGCGCGGCGACGAGAGGAGATCGGGAGCGGTGGCCTGGTCGTCGAGCTCCAGCTCCCGCAGCGCCTCAGCGAAGGTAGCAAGCAACTCAGCCCGTCGGGCCGGGTCAGGCTCGGCCTCGCGGGCTGCCTGCTGGGCAACGAGAAGGGCGGAGGCGAGAGGGACAGGAACGGCTTCTTCGCCTGTGCTGGGGGGAGGGGCCGTGGGTTGGCTCAGGGCGTTGGCGAGGCCACGGTAACTGACGATTGCTGTCCGGATGCCACTGGGGGCAGGCATGGGAACTCCTTGCTGGGAGAGAAGACTCTCGGTTGGGTCGTTGGGTAATTGAAACACGTCGGCAAGCACACCGTTGTCATCGAGGCGGCGGGGTGGGGAAGGCGCATCGTAGACGACAAGCACCGCCGGCCGCCCCACGAGGTCCGTGACAAGGGTCAAGCCTTCCGGGTGGTCCTCGCGATCCCCGTAGGGAAGATCGAAAAGGTACTCCGGGCGGTGGAGAGTATGGTCGTTGAGGTGGGCGGCGCCACCGAGGCGGAAGACCTTGGCGGGGCCGTCGAGGTACATGGTAGGACCACTCAGGATGAGCAGGTCGTCGCCCACGCGGCACAGGTCGCGGACACCCAGGCCGTTGAGGTTGACGAAGTGCTTGCGGTAGGGCTGGCCGTCCTCCCCGATGTCCTTCAAGTCCAGCCGCCGCTCCCCGCTGTCCATGAGTTCGATCTCCAGGAGGATCGCCCAGTCGAGCAAGACCGGCCCGCGCAGGCCGAGGAACAGGCGATTGCCGACTGCCTCCAGACCTTCGATGTCGAGCCCATTCGCCTTGCCCGGTATCCCGGCCCGAATGTAGGCACCGACATGAGGATCATCCCTCAGGACACCGAGGAGAGAGTCACCCGCTGCTGAACCCTGGAGTTGCGCGGCAGTCAACTGCCTGCCGGGGTGCCTCGGATCGGGGCAAGAACGCTGTGGGTGTCCGTCCGCAAGCGGGATGCGGGCCAGCAGATAGCGGTTCGGCTCGGTCTGGACCTCGTCGAAACTGAGTCGGTGGATGTTTTTCTTGTCGGAATGGTCGCTTTTCGGCTTCTTCATGCGCCGGCTGTGTGAGCCGACGACCCAGAGGTAGGCGCCATCGAAAGCCAGGCCCTCGATGTCAATCTCGTTGCCGGCACCGGTCGGCAGGTCCAGATATTCGGAGAGGGCGAAGGTTCGATGCCGGTCGAATTGTCCGGCCGCATTCCACTGAAGAAGTTCTACCTCAGTGGACTCGTCCGAGGCGAGCCAAAGGTCGCCGGAAGGGGCGAGATAGACAGCCGAGACATCCTCGCGGATGGTTGCGGCGTCTGCGCCAGCCCGGAACTTGAGGGGCAATTGCCGGAGCGGTTTTGGGGGCATAGGGGTGAACTCCGAGGTGGCCTGGGCAAGCGGATCCTCAAACAAAGATGGGAGGGCGTGGGCATTTTCGGGTGTTGCGGCACTGGCTTCCGCCTTCCTCGGGAACTCCGGTTGCATCGTGCGGGTGAAACTGTGCGCCGTCAAGTGGGTAAATTAGGGAAGCACCTGGGTAGTTTGGGGAAACGCGCGCAGCATTTCCCCGCCCTTGCGCCTGGTTTCAATGGAGTGTCTGGGGAAGCGGGGGCAGGCGGCACACCGGCGCGGAATGGGGATCGCATAATGACACAGATCGAGGCCAGCCTGTGCGCCTCGCAGTCCCTCGCGAACGGCCGCCACAACTGCGGCCACTCCATCCACCAAGACCACCCCATTCACCCGACCGGTCCGGTCGGCCCGAGGAACGAACTCATGGCGAAGAAACCCGAGTCTGCCACTCCCACACCCACGCCGCCCGGCGATACGCCGATCAACCAGGAACTGCTCGCGGCCACCGAGGCCCGCATCCTGGGTGCTCTTGGCGAGACCCCGTCCGGGATGGAGTCGATGGAGGCGCCCGTGCCCGCGGCGCAGGCAGTGGGATCCGCCAAGGAACGGGCCGCGAAGCGCCTGCGGAGCAACCCCCCGGCCGCGGTTGCGGCGCGGCTCCGGAAGATGGGGATCGGCCCGATGCCGCTTGAGGGGTTCGAGGCACTGGTCGCCCCCGCGACCGCAGTTCCCCCCAATCCCCTGGAGGCATTTTCCCCGGCTGACATCGCCAACGGACTGGAACGGATCATCGGACGCAACGAGCTGCTCGGAATCCAGTACCTCGACGGCGGCCAGTTCGTCGCCCGCGCGGTCGGCCGGGTTCTCGTTCGTGGTGGGTCGGCGGGCCTGATCCCAATGGGCACCGGGTTCATGATCGGGCCGCGCTTGATGATGACCAACAACCATGTGCTCGGTTCGGCCCAGGCAGCGACCGGTGGAGTCCTCGAGTTCAACTTCCAGAACGACCGCGACGGGACTCCCCGTGCTCCGGTCCGGTTTGCCCTCGATCCGGCCACCTTCTTCGCCACCAGCCCGGTGACCGCCCTCGACTTCACGATCGTGGCCCTGCAGGAAACCGGCCCGAACGGGGAGCGGTTGACCGACTTTGGGTACACCCCGCTGGTGGCCATCGACCATGAGGTTCTCGACGGCGAGAGCGTGACCATCATCCAGCACCCAAACGGCGAACCGAA
>DASPXY010000708.1:0-2907 GCA_035637055.1 Gemmataceae bacterium
GCCCTGCGCGAAAACTTCGTCCTCAAACTCCCCGACGCGCAGACCCAGTTTCTCCATTACCAGACGGATACCACTCCGGGCTCGTCTGGATCGCCGGTCTACAACGACGAGTGGGAGGTGGTGGCCCTGCACCATTCGGGAGTCCCCCGCAAGGACGCCCAGGGGCGGGTACTGACGCCGGATGGTGAGGTCTGGAAGAAGTCCATGGGCGAGCACCGGATCGACTGGATCGCGAATGAAGGGATCCGAGTGGCGGCGATCGTTGCCGAGCTAAAGGCACGGACCGATCTTGGGGACGGCATGCGGCAACTGCTCGCCGTGACGTTTGCCCCTGCCGCCAGCACAGAATCCAGACAGGGGCGGCCGGACACACCAACCCGGCCGCCAGCCTCACCCCCGCCGCCCCCACAACCGCGGCTCCAGACACCAACCGCTGTGGCCCAGCCGCCCCGCGCGCCGCTGACCATGAGTCTGGCGGGGAACGCGGCTACCTGGACGGTTCCGCTGCAGGTGACGGTCTCGTTCGGTATCCCCACACTTCAGGGAGCAGCCGGTCCTGGGATCCCAGTCGCTCGCCAGGCGCCCACCGCCACGGATCCTGCAGTGGCCGAGGCCCTGGCCGAGTTGGAGGCAGGAGCCGCTCGGCCGTACTATGACTCCGCTGCTGACCAGCAGGCCCGGACAAATTACTACCAGGCCATCCCGGCGAACCTCACCCCGGCTGCAATGTTCCAGGCGGTCGGCGGCCTGCTCCGCTCCACGCATCAGAACCGGCCCGCGTACAAGCCCACCAAGCACCTCTACCCGTGGGTGGACCTCCGGCCAAATCGGAAGATCCAGAGTATCTACTCCGGCCTGCAGTTCGAGCCCCTGGAACTGATCCAGATGGACCTGGCGGTAGACCGCGCCCGCGAGGAGGGCTTGGCCCGGTTCGCCGCGACGGAGGCCGCCGCTACCCCTGCCGCCCTCGAAGCGCTGGAGAGTGCCCTCGAGGCCGCATTCCCATACAACTGCGAACATGTCGTCCCGCAGTCCTGGTTCAACAAGAAGGAGTCCATGCGCGGCGATCTTCACCACCTCTTTGCCTGCGAAACCAACTGCAACAGTTTCCGCGGCAACACTCCGTACTTTGACTTCCCGGACTTCGGGGAGGCGGTCCGGAGCGATTGCGGCAAGCGGGAGGGGAACCGCTTTGAGCCCGGCGCCGGCAAGGGTATGGTGGCCCGAGCCACCCTCTACTTCCTGCTTCGCTATCCTGGGGAGATCAACTCTACCGGCGCCGGGTATACTCCGGATCGGCTGAACACCCTTTTGGGCTGGCACACCGCCGAACCACCCGCAGAGTACGAGCGGCACCGCAACCAGGCCATCTTCGAGAAACAGGGGAACCGGAATCCCCTGATCGACCATCCCGAATGGGCATCGCACATCGACTTCCGCCTCGGACTCGGATGACGGCCCGGCGGTTCATTGCTAACAAGGCAGGAGGTGTGTCATGGCCGTGGTATCTCAGCAGACGGCGAATTCTGATCCGGCTCACGGCGGGACCAGTCTTGAGCCTCTGGGTTCGGTTCCTGCCGGTGTCCACCTCCTTGTCCCGAAACCTTATTCACCCAATGAGGATCACCTATGACCCTGTCCCGTTCCGAGAAACTCGCCAGACTGAAGACGATGCTGCGTCAGATTTCGACCGAGGGCGATCTCAAATTGCTCGCCCAGGAGGGTCACGCCAGGGCATCGGGGTTCGAGTCCCTGGAGGTCCCAGGCAAGCCAGTCGGGCGCGGGGACGATGCCGAGGAGGGCGTCGAGAAGTTGATGACCGACCGCGATGAAGACATCACCGACCAGGAGTTGGACGGGCTGGAAGCGATTGTGATGAAGCAGGGGCGGCCGGTTGTTTTCATTCGGAACGACAAATTCGACACGTTGCCCAACCCCTGGACTCACTTGAACGCGGAAGGCGTGCGGCAGCGGCTGCAGCCCGTGTTTCCGTCCGTCGGGCGAGTGGAACTCCCGACCTCGGTGCGGATCCCTTACGGGGGGACTGCCTTCGTCGTGGGGCCAGGGTTACTCATGACGAACCGGCACGTGGCCGAGCTGTTCACCAGTGGACTTGGCAGCCACGGGCTGGTGTACAGGGCAGGGGACGCAGCCGTCGATTTCAAACGTGAGGTCGACACGGCCGAGGGCGACCGGACCGCCTATGTCCAGGTCCGCAACGTCGTGATGATCCACCCGTTCTGGGACATGGCGCTCTTGCGTGTGGAGGGGCTGCCGGCAGTCCACCCGCCGCTACGGCTATCCACGAACCAACCGGCGGACATGGCTGGCCGGGATGTGGTGGCGGTAGGCTATCCCGCCCGAGATCCGCGGAGCGATCTGGGAGTACAGGATCGCATCTTTGAGCGGAAGTACGATGTGAAGCGGCTCCAGCCAGGCAAGCTCCGCCAGCGGGACACGATCCGTAGTTTCGAGAACACTGTCCGGGCAGTGACCCACGACAGCTCGACCCTGGGCGGCAACTCAGGCTCGGCGGTGGTGGACGTGGCGACCGGGGAGGTCGTCGGCCTGCACTTTGCCGGCATTTATCTCAAGGCGAACTATGCCGTACCGACGTACGAACTCGCGCGCGACGCTCGAGTGGTCGCTGCTGGGCTTAACTTCAGCGGCCGAGTGCCCCCTACTCAGGACTGGGACGAGGTGTGGGCGCGGGTCGAGCGCGAGCGACCCCCAGCGGACGGCTCATCCGCAAACCAGTCCGTCCGCCTTGAGGGTGGCACCGCGACGTGGACCATCCCCCTCCTGGTGGCGGTCTCGCTCGGGCAGCCCACACTCGCCCGGCAAGCGGCTGTCGCGGCTGGGGAGCCTACCGCGCCTGCGGGCACGCTGGCTATTGTGCCGCTCGCA
>DASPXY010000709.1:0-6269 GCA_035637055.1 Gemmataceae bacterium
ATGCGCGACCGCTTACAGAAACTGCTGGCGCTGTTCGGGAGTGGGCCGTCGAGTTCACCCATCGCAGCTGGTGCGCTCGTGGATGCCGCCTACCGCGAAATGCAGAAACGCCTTGAGGAAACCGTCCTCGGGCGTCCTGTCCTGCGTGTCCTCGCTCATCGCTTCCTTCGCGCCTGGCAAGAGGCAGGTAAAGCCGGGCGTGCCTTCGACCTGGCCGCCATGCGTACGCGGCTCCAGGAGGCCATCGCCCTGTGGCAAGAGGCCTGCGGCCAGGCGCCGACCTTGCTGGACGAAATGAAACGTCGTCGTCAGGCGGCCGACCTGTTCCTGCGCTGGGTGGCCGCAGGGCAGATCTCGGCGTTCGCCCTGACCGAGCCTTCCGCCGGCTCCGACACCGCCCGCGTCGCGACGCGCGCTCGCCTCCAATCCGTTCCGGTCGAGCGCGAACCCGACGGCGTGCTGCGCTTTGTGCCGGCAGGTGCGAAGGAGCCGCGTTACCTGCTTGATGCGGCCCGGCTGGAGTTTCGCAATGTCCCAGGTCACGACGGGCCGAGTGCCTTCTACCGTTGGTCCGACAACGCCGAGCCCGCGCCGATCCGCTTCGACGAGTACGATTACGAGACAGACGATCCGCGAAGGATGCGTTACTACGACCATGGCACGCGGCGCGTTCACTTCACTGACATCGCCCAGCTGCGCGAGCGCGACGGCAAACTCTGGTACGACTACTGGGAGCTGAACGGCGCCAAGATGTGGATCACCAACGGGCGCATGTGCGGCATCATGGCCCTGTACGCCAAGACCGAGGAGGGCGTGACCGGCTTCATCGTGGACCGCCACGCCGAGGGCCTGGTCGTCGGCAAGGACGAGGCCAAGATGGGGCAGCTGGGCTCGCCGACGAACGAGCTGTCGTTGCAAGCGGTGCGCGTGCCGCGCGAGAACGTCATCGGCCTGGAAGGTCGCGGGCAGGTCAACGCCCTGGAGACGTTGAACGTCGGCCGCGCCGGCCTTGCGATGTCTGCGATGTCGCAGATGAAATACCTCTACAATTGGAGTCGGGCCTTCGTGGAGGCCCCACGCCAAAACCCCTCCCCCCAACCCCCTCCCCTCAAAGGAGAGGGGGAGCAAGACCAACACGCCTTTTCTTCTCCCCCTCTCCGTTTCGGGGAGGGGGTTGGGGGGAGGGGTTCCGTGACCGCCTGGCGGCTCGCCCGGATCGAGGAAGATCGCTTCACCTCCGAGGCGCTCGCTCACGAGATCATCGGCCGTTTCGAGCACAAGCAGACCAAATCGGTGCGGTTGGAGTCTGCCGTCGCCAAAATGCTCGTCAGCGAATTGCTGCATCGCGTCATCGAGACGGCGGAAGAAATCCACGGCTTGGCGGGACAGACGCAGCTGCACCTCGTCGAGAAGCGCAAGCGCGACGCGCGCGTGCTGAACATCTACGAGGGCACCAACGAGATCCAACGCTTCTTCATCCTGCGCGACCTCGTCAGCGAGTTGGCGCCGCGCTGGGCTGCCACATCGCCACCGGCCGGCGCCGGCCGCGAGACATTGCAACTGGAAGAGGCGAAGGCGGCACTGCGACAGCGAACGCTGGCGGCTGTCGAAGTGTTCGGTGGGCAACTCGCGCAGAACCCGAACCTGCAGGCCAATTGCTTCCTGCTCGCCGAGGCCGTCGCCTGGGTCGCGGCGGCGAACAGCACGCTCGCTCGCCTGGTGTTCCTCACTCGGCAAGCCCACGGGCCGCAGCCCGTGGGCTTCTCGCAGATTGATGTGGGCTTCCGCGCCTTCGCGCGCTGCCTGGACGAGATCCGCATCCGGCTGAAGCGCTTCGATGAGGAACTGCTCAACCTGCGCCGCGGGCTTTACAGCCCTGCTGTGCGTGCCGCCACGCTGCTGTTCCACGATGCCGCCCACGCCAAACCCGCCACGCCGCCGCGGAGCCGCATCACGCGGCCGCTGTCGATCCTGGTGATCCTCGATCCGCCGACGCCCGGGGTGCCGCAACCGCACGTCGCCGACGGGCGGTTGCTGGAGCCGTACCGCGTCCTCACCCTCGCCGACCGCGCTGCCCTGGAAACGGCCTTGCGTCTGCGCGATCAGGCCGACGCCCCCGTGACTGTGCAGGTCGCGGCGGTGGGTCCGGCATCTGTGGGCCAGCTGCTCCGCGAAACTATCAGTCTCGGCGTCGAGCGAGCGCGGCTTGTGCTCGCCCCGGTCGAAGCGGTCGCCCCCGATCGCGCTGCCGCCGCCCTGGCTGCGGTCCTTGCAGCGGAGAATTTCGATCTGATTCTGACAGGCGCGGGGGGTGCCGGTTCCGCTGAGGGATCGTTGGGGCTGCTGGCAGCGGAGGCACTGGGCGTCCCTGTCAGCGGCAACGCGGGTCAGTTGGCGGTGCGGGCGGGGACGGAAGGTGACTCCCTCCTGCTCGCCGCCACGGACGGCAGTCAGCGGCGCACGCGCTCCTTACCTGCCGCTGTTGCCATCGAAGCCGGTACTGCCCTGCGATCCTTCACGGTCGAGGGTTACCTGGCTGGGCTGAGCCGTGCGGTCGAGGCGGAGCCCTGGCCAGCGGGCGTCGAGGCCGTCCCGGTGACGTTCGTCGAGACAGGCCAGATGGCGGCGGCATCGTCAGAGACGCCACCACGGCCACTGTTGCCGAGCGAGGCGGGCCGTCTGGTCCTGGAGAGCATCGGCGTACATGCCATCGGGGCAGACACGGCCCACAGCACCGCCGCCAGCGCAACGGACCTGGCAACGCTAACCGATACCGACGAGCCATTCTTTTTCGCAAACGGCAAGGGCTCCGCTTACGTCGTTGCCGTGCTGGCCGCGGAGGCCGACGGACGGCTGCGCCCGACTGCGAGACACACGCTCGACGCCGCCCGCTTCGTGGCCCAGTTTGTTGACGGCGGTGCCGCGACGGCGACCCTGCTCCTGACGCTGCGCGACCAGGACGCCCAGGATCGGGCCGTCGCAGAACTGATGCGTCTCGGCCCCACGGATGCCTGCCTGCTCGCGGCGCAGGCCGAGGATGCCTCCGATGAGATCCGGGCGCGTATCCTCGTCGAGTGCTGCGCCGCCCGGACGCACTTCCCGGCGGCGCTGGTTGGCGAACCGTGGACCGAGACAGCCTTCTCCACCCTGGCGACGCGCTCCGGACGTATCGACACCATTGCCTTGCGAGTACGGGCGCTGGAGCGCGAGCAAGGGCGACTCGTTGCCGAGACGGCCTGGCAAGGCAAACTGCGTGTCCATCAGGTGCTGACGCCTGTCCCGGGCCGGACGTGCTGGATCGGCCTGACGGCGGAGGTCGAAATCGGCGCCGTATCGCCTCCGCAAAGGGGCCGAGCACGGCGTCTCGAACGCTGGACGCCGCACCTGGAGCGCTTCTACGGTCGCGGTGACGTGCGGCGGCTGCTGGAGGAACTCAAACAAGAGGCGGGCGTGGCGCGCCTCAGCGACGCGGAGTTCATCATCGACGTCGGTTTCGGTGTGGGCAATCGCGACGGTTACGAGGCGGTGATCGACCCGTTGGAGCGGACGCTCCGCGGCATGGGCGTGCGCGGCCTGAGGATCGGCGGCTCGCGCAAGGTAACGGAAGAACTGCACCTGCTCCCTGCGGATCGACAGATCGGCCAGTCGGGCGTGAGCGTCAATCCGCGGGTGCTGCTGGCGATCGGCGTCAGTGGAGCGCCGCAGCATCTCAACTACATCGGGCCGCGGGCGACGGTCGTGGCCTTCAACCGCGACGCGGAGGCGCCGATCATGACGCTCAATCAGCGTCAGGCCCGGCCGAAGGTGTTCCCCGTCGTCGGCGACCTGTTCGAGACGGTGCCCGCACTGATTGAAGCACTGAGGGAGGAAAGTGGGGGAAGTCCTGTTGCCCAGAAAGTTGAATAAGCGACGAGAGCAGATCGTACACGGGATCGGTTGACCAACCCGGCTAACATAGGCCGTAGTTCGGCGGCTGACCTGGGTTCTTCGAGTGCGTAGCATTACAGCGCGACGCGTGGCGCTGTAATGTTAGAACGCCCCGTAACAGCCGAACGCGGCCCAGTAATACGGATGCGCGAACGGGCCGTTTTGCACTGGTACCGGATCGGCCTCGAACGTGATCGGAATGAGTTGCCGCAACTGAGCACGATGCGCCTGCAAGTCCTCCAGGAGCGCATTCGCGTCTTCACCCGACAGCTCACGCAGGCGCCTTTGCGCGCGCCACAACGCCAGCCCGACGCCGGGGCGCGACCCTTCCCGCGACAGTAATTCCTCGAAGAACAGGCGAACGAGCAGCGCCGTCGAGCGGTCCTCGACCAGCCACAGGCTGCCCACAACGGTCGCTGCCCCCGCCGCCAGGAATGCCGATGGCAAGCCCAATTGCTCGCCCGTCACGTCGCGGAAATCCGTCAGCGCCGACTCGCACGCCGACAACACCGCCAGCCGCAACCCCGACAGGTCCAGCCCGAACAGATCACCGAGGCGCAATTGCGGCTGCGTCGCCGCGTCTGCCGTCGCGAGGCCCGACCGCGTCCACGGATCGAGCGGATCCCAGGTTCCGTGCGTCGAGAGCAGGGCGATCGCATGACGCGGTAATTCCTCCAGCAGTCGCTGCCGCAGGGCCGGCGGGTAGACTGCGTCGTCGGCCTGACCCAGAATGGACGCCGCGTGAGGGAACAATGGCGCGATCCAATCGACTTCACGGATCGCTAATTGCAGGTCGCCGGTCGGGTTGCGCACGGCGAGCAAATCCGGCGCGCCTCGAACCGCCCAGCGCTGACTGCGTTCCAGGCAGCGCCGCAGTACCCATAGGCTCGGGGCGTAACTGATGCGATAGTCGTCGCACGCCCAGCGGCGTCGGCCCGTGTCTTCCCACCAGGCCGCGTGCAGCGGCAGCGCGCTCAGTCCAGCGCCGGGCAAGATCGCTAGCGGCCGCGGTTCGTCGAGGGGGTTCGCCGGGCGATAGAGCCCCGCCAGCCAGGCCAGGAGTGGTTGCCATAAGTCCCTGCCCAGGTGGCCGAGGACCATGTCGGCGGTGCCGCGCCAGGAAGCGAGCGGTGTCGCCCCGGTCCGCATGCGCTGGTACTCCGTCATCCAACCGCCCGCGCCGTCGCGCTCCGAGCCAACCAGGAGTTTGCGGAGAATTTGTTCCGTAAAACTCTCAAAAAGAGTAGCGGCAATCTGGCCATCCGGCAGCACGACGACGGCGGCCGTTCCCCAGTGCGTCGGGCGGAGCGTCAGGAGCGCCGCGCCGGCCTGTGCCGCGACCTCGCCAATCTCCTGCGCGGTCAGCGGCGCCGCACCTGCCGCCCACTCCGGATCGAGAGCGGCGAAGCGATGACGCAGCCGTCGCACCTCCTCCAGCGCCAGACGGCGCCGGGTCCGCAAATCCTCACAGCAATCGTCGGACGCCCCGGGAGCGAGCGTCTCAAGTTGGTGGTCCAGGTCGCGCAGGCGATGGGCCGTCTTGCGATATTCCTCCTGCTCGGCGCGCTGGACGCCACGGGGCGAACGCTCGGCGCCGGCCATCACGTCGGCGAGATGGCGGGCTCGTCCTTGTTCCGCCCAGCAAGCCGCCTGCTGGGCATGCCTGGCGTCGGCTGCCCGAAGCGTGTGGCCCGCAACCAGGCCGTCGTACACCGTCGCCTGGCGCCGCAGCCACGCTAACCGCCCATGTTCGCCAAGGCTGGCGACGAACTCCTGCGCGGACCAGCGGGCCGCCTCGGCGAAGCTCGCCAGGGCCGCGTCCCAGTCGCCCGCGTCCACCTGCACTGCGGCGAGGTTGGCGAACGCCACAACGGTCTCGCGGTGAACGCCCTGGCGGGCGTTCAACTCCGCCGCCTGACGGAAACAGCGGCCCGCCTCGCCGTGGTCGGGGGGCGTCAGCCGGCCGTGGACGGCGCCGAGATTGTTCCAGACGAGCGCCGCCCGCACCGGCTGCCGCAAACTCTCGTAGAGAGTCAGCGCTTCGCGGAAGCAGGCAATCGCTTGTTGGAGATCCGCGCTGCGGCCGCGCACCGCATATCCCGTCCCGAGGTTCAGCAGGCATTCCGCCTGCGACTCGGGGCTGCGCTGCGACTGGAATACCGCGCGCGCCTCTTCGAGCCAGTAAATCCCCTGGCTCAGGTCGCGTGCTGCCGGCCGCTCGGCCTGTTCTTCGCCAGCTGCGGCATTCTCCCCTTGTGGGAGTTGAGCCCGATGCAGGTACGCAGTGCCGAGCGCCGCGACGGTGCCGGCCCATTCGAGCGGCGTGCGCTCGCGCGGCCGGT
>DASPXY010000710.1:0-12957 GCA_035637055.1 Gemmataceae bacterium
TGCGACTTCATCCCCCGGCTGACCGCTTCCCGAAACCGCTGCCCGCCGACCCAGACCTCCCTGGCCTCCATCATCTTGTAGGCACAGAGCCGGTTCAAATGCGTGAAGGCGATCTCCCGCACGAGTTGCGCCAGGGCGTCCCTGGGCTTGTAGCCGAGCGCTCCGATGTGCCCCAGGTGCGCCTGGAGGTCTCGACGGTAGCCCCTGTCCTCTTCGGACAGGTTTTTCAAGCCGGCTTCGTCTTCGACGTGAACCTCGTCCTTCTTGCCGCTGCCGTAGATGCCGAACTGTCCCTGTAGCACCTGCGAGACTGCTTCTTCGAGCAGCTTGCGGCACTCCGTCACGACGTTACGCAGCTTGTTGCGGATCGCTTGGTCCATCGGTCATTCCACTACGATCTTGATGCCTTCATCGAGCAACTTGAGCAGGTGGTCTTGCAACCGGGCGACCGCCTGCCTCACCTGCTCCTCCTTCTCCATCGCACCGCCGAAAAACTCCGACACCCGGACTCGTTGCACCTTCATGTCAGGCGGGGTCGTCAGCTTTTGCACCTGAGCGACCACCTGGGCGAACAGGCCACCCAGAGCGGCCAGGTCGGATTCCATCTGGCTCAGGGTCGCACTGCACGCTTTGCAGACGAGCGAGCCTTCCGGCTGCTCCTGGTTGGCACAGCAGCGGACGGTCAGTGGTTGCAGCACCGGCTGCCGCATCGTGTCCGGTACAGCATTCCACTCGGCTCGCCCCTTGATCTTCTCGACGGCAGCCTGAAACTGTTCGGCACGCTCGGCGTGGGCCTTGGCGTAGAGGGTGAAGTAAGCCGTCACAACGGTTCTGGCGGCGCTGCCGATGGTTGGCAGCGACTCGTAGAAGTTATCGGCGGCGAGCAGTCCCTTGAGCTTCTCGACCTCCTCACGCAGGCTGGCTTCACCACGAGCCTCAAGTTGAGGCCACATCTGCCCCACCGCTTGCCGAGCCTGCCGCAGAGCGGCGAGGCCCTTGTCGTCCAGGCACTCGGCGATCTTGCGAATCCGGTCGTGGGCTTGCTTGAGCGACGTGCCCCCGCCGGCCAGCATGTTCACACAGTCGTCTGGGGAACCCGATTCGATGGTCGTGAGCGACTCTCGGTATTCCTGGAGGGTGCCGAGGACGGGAAGCTGGTGGGCCTTGGCCTGGGCCTCGATGGGCAAGGCCGTCTTGATCTCCTCGGCAGCAAACTCCTTGAGGGCCTCGGCGATGGCGTTCTTGTCCACGTCCACCGTCTCGCCAGTGAGGTTCTCGTAATTCTCGACCGCACGTTTGAGCGTCTTCAGGTCGATGATTTTGACCGGCGTGAACAGCGACGACTTGAAGGTGTTGTTGTTCGTGAACGGCTGGCGGCAGCGGGGGTCGCTGTAGTTGGTGAACTTTTCGCCGCCCTGCGTGACCTCGATGGACCCGGCCCGAAACAGCACGGCGAGGATGAGCCGCAGCATGTCCCGGTCCCAGCCGTAGCCGATGCCCCCGAACCGTTTGTCCAGCGACTTGCCGGTGCGCTCCTCCCGGTTGCCGTAGTCGTTCTGGGCGATCAGGTAATCAAGGACTTCCCTGGCGACATCTGCGGCAGGGTTGGGAACGTACTTCGGGCCTTCTTTCGTGACGAGGCTGAGGCCCTTCTCGCCCGTGTAGAAGACCTGCGGCAGGGCTTTCAGGTCGGCGGCTTAACTTGCTCGGCCTCGTCGCCCTTGAGCGGGCGAGACCCCATCTCCAGCTTCGGGTAAAGGTCCGGCACCACGTTGCCATAGAGCTTCTTGAAGATTTCGCCGAGCGATTTGCCGAGTGCCGATGCGTCCCAGGACACGCCCCGGAACAGTCCCGTGCCGTGTTCCATCGCCTCCGTGAACTTATCCCCCAGCCGGTTCTGGTAGTTCAGAACGGCGTTCTTCTCGTCTTGAAGGCAACTCGCCTCTTCGCCGCTGATGCGGTTCTGCGCCCGCATCTGGTCGTACTTCTTGACCATCTCCCTCGACGCATGAAGCTCGGCCACCAACTGGTCGATCTCCGGGGAGAGGGCGAAGCACCAGTAGAGGTCGTGCTTGTGTGCGTCGAGACGGCTTTCTTCTCGAACCTCCTTGAGCTTCTTCGGCAGGTCATCATTGTCGTCGGCGCTGGCGAGGGTAACGGTCAAGTTGTCGCCGTCGCTGATCGGCGTGCCCTCGTGCGTGACGCCGATGCTGAAGCTACGGTAGTCCTTGTACTTGTAGGTCTTGAGGGTCGGCTCCCCGAAGACCTCTCGCAGGACTTGGCGGGTAATCTCGTTGCGATCACGACCTTTGGGGTCGAGATAGGATGCTCGTTCCGTCTCCCACTTTTTCTCAACAAGCGTTTGCAGCTTCCAGCCCTCATCCGTATTGCGGACAAATTGGGCTGCCTGGAGTTTCTTGATCGCCGCTTGCACGCTGGCGAGCGGGGCGGGCTTGCCGACCTCATCGACCAGGAAGGCAGCGATGTTGGCCTCGATGCGAGGAAGGTCCCGAACGAATTCCAGCAGGCAGATGGCCTTGGCAACCCGTAGCGTCCAGCCCTGGTCCTCGGCATCGCTCTTGAACCGCAGGCCGATGTCGTGGATGTCGGTGCGCTTCTCGGTGGTCAGGTTTCCTTCCACGAGTTCGTACACCTTGTCCAGCGTGACCAGGGTGCCGATGGGCTGGGACTTCATGTCCGTGCGTTCGGACACGAGCATCTCGTAGGCTTGCTTGATGATCGTCCGGTTGCTGCCGCCGTACTGTTTCGGTGCCCCCGGTTGAAGCCGCAGGCCCGAAACGATGCTGATGCCCAGGTCGATGTAGTGCGGCGGGTACGGGTAGAACTGGACGAAATCCGCCTCGCCGATCTCGGTTTTGCGGGTGGTGCGCTCCAGACGCAGGGCGGCGTTCAGCTGGCCCTGATTCTCGGCGAACAGCTTCTTCAGCACTGGCTCGGCCTTTTCCTTCTTCGCCAGCACACGCTTCGTGGCGACTTCCCGAATATCGGAGGGGGCCAAATCAACCCGGTGGCGGAAGCGATCCTGGAGCTTGGCGATCTGGACACGCTTCGAGTCTAACGCAGAGACGACTTCCTCCAACTTCTCCTGGGAAGTGACCACCATCCAGGCCGGGGCGATGATCTTCCGGGCCTTGACGAGGTTCCTGCCGACCAGCCCGAACTCCTGCACGACCGCACGCAGGTCTTCGATCTTGTCGTCGCTCCGGGCGACGTGCTGCCCCACTTCGTCGACGACCCAGACCAGGGCCTTGCCGGGCCGCCGCCGCCCCAGCAACTCGAAGCACCGCTCGACCACCTTGGTCAGGGTGATGGACGTATCCCGGTTGCGCTGCGAATGCGTCCACGAATCCGCCGTGGGGTAGGTCTTCGAGTCAATCTCGTGGAGGACCGCACTGGCCCTGGAAATCCGCTGGGCACCCTTGCGGACCATCCTCCAGTCCTGCTTGTGCAGCTTCTTGCAGGTCTTGAGGAACTCGTCGAGTTTCCCTTCGGCCTCCACTTCGATTTCAAGCTCGGCGATGTCAAAATCCTCGGCGTAATCCAGATGCCGCAGGAGGACGACGTAGAGGAACTCGGAAATCCGCTGCGTCACACGCCGGGTGTCCTGCTCTTTGGCGATGTCGAAGAAGATGACCTCGGCGGGGAACCGGGCGTTGATGAGGTCGATCAGGTCACTGACCCGGCTATCCTCGATCCGCTTCTTGAAAAGTGTCGAGAAATCCTGGCCCTGCACCTTGTTGTTCTGTAGCGCATAACCCAGGTTCTTGGCGTAAGAACTTTTGCCAGAGCCGAAAAAGCCAGACACCCAAATGCCGATGGCCTCGTTCGGATCGGATGGGGCCTCAGCGATGGCCTTCAGCAGATGGGCGTACTGGTCACGGATACTGCCTGTGGCGATGTACTCGTCGATCTCGGTAAAGACGGCCTCCTCCTCGGCCTGATCGACCTGAATGACCTCTTCAATCCTGCGGCTGAGGTCTCGGGACAGTAGCTCGGCGATTTTCTTCATGGTCCACCTGTAGCTCAGCCGTAGATTTTCACCCGGTAATTTCCCAGGGCGTCCCGATCCCGCAGGCCCATAAACCGTAGCTCGGTGGTGCCTGCCAGGGAGCCGGGGTAGCAGAGGATCGTGGTCACACGGGTCTTGCCCTTCATCTCGTCCAGCAGCTTGGACATCTGGTAGATGGCGGGGGACATCGCCGCAACCCTGGTCAGGAAAGCGATGCTCTTCTTCGCATCGAGTGGGGCCAATCGCTCGGCCAGCATCTTCGCCAGGGGTCGGAAGTCTCGGTCAGAGAGGTAGGTCGTGACCTGCTGCTGGGCACGGAGGAACCCCTCGTCTCGCTCCATCTCCACCACCACGTCCATCCCCTCGGTCTCGTCGATGGCCTTCCACAGGAACTCGGAGACGGGAATGATGTGCGCCTCCTTGCCGACGTTGCCCAACCGGGTGGCGAGCCAGTTGATCTCCCGCCGCAGTTCCCATTCCTCCTCTGGGTCGTAGCGCAAGATGGCGAACGGCAGATCGTGGTAGACACTGATCCGGGGCGGCACCGCCTTGAGATCATCTTCAAGGAGTTCAATGCGATTTTTCAGCGAGGACATTCGCATACTCCTCCAGGGTGCTTACCGGGAAGGTCAGCCTCGTCACGGTGCCTGCGGCGTGATACTCCAACAGGGCGTGTTGGTTGGCCTCGAAGAAGAACCGTTCCACACTCTCCCGATTCAGGAAGAACAGCTTCCAGTCAGGATGCTCCAGCACCTTCGCACCGGATGGCTGGTGCTGCTTGAGGTAGAAGGCGATGTAGGCGAACCCCGTCACTGGCAAGTAAGCTGGGGCGATGCGTTTGTTGATGGCACCTTGCAGCACGCCGAAGTCACGGAGCGTGGAGAGAAGGCCCTGGGCGACCCGCACGGTCGTATTCTCCGACCAGGCACCGGTGGTCAGGCCACTCTCAATCCACTTGCCGAGTGCTTTCTGTAGACCGCCGGGGTCGATCTCGGTGATGCCTTGGGCCTGCTTCGGCGTTAAGACCTCCGTGACCGTATCGTGCAGTAGTCGGTCGGCCCGTGCCGCATGAAAGTACAACACCCGGTCCAGGCTGGCCGCTGGCAGCCGCTTCTTGAGCAAGACGACTAGGGCCTTCGTGACCTCGGCCTCGGTGAGGTAACGCTGCCGGAAGACGGCGAGGATGTCTTCAACCCTCGACCGGGACGCTTTGCCGAAGACGTTTTCCCGGCGAATGCGGTCGAGGTTCTCCGGCACCGAGGCAGCCACGTCCCAATGTGAAAGGAGCGTCTTGGCGTCGTCGAGCAAGGCACCTGCCTTGATGATTTTCGAGGAGTAGGGTAAGGGCGAAGCTCGGACTGGTTTTTCCTTGCTCGGGATCGTTCGGTCTGCCATGCTCGCTCCGTCGTGCCGTTGTTCCCCTGGTCGAGAGCCTTGCTGAGTTAACCTGACGGTTGTTCGCACATCTGCGCACCCTCCGTCCCGGTCGGTTGCGCCCGGTTTTTCCTCGCAAACCGATGAAAGTCAGGAGCTACCGCTCGGAATCTATCCCAACCCGCTCCTTGATGAGCCAAAACTGTTGGTCATGATAACGCAGCCGAACGCAACGTGCTTCAAGAAAAAGTGGCCAGCCTCTCCGGCGCGCGTTGGCAACGGCGATTGCCGAGCCCATCTTCGCTCGACTGGCAGCCGCCCATGTTGGTGCAGTTGGTGGCGGGGCGGTTGGCCTTGTGGTCGCACAAATTGCTGGGTCGGGAACTGCTGCGCATGGCCTTCCCGCCGCTGGGCGTGCGGCCCCGCACCGTGGCGCTGCCGGAGGGGCCAGCCCTGCTGAGGTATCCCAGGTTGCCCGGTGTGCGATACTGGAGACGGTAAGGATCCGCTGACGAGGACGACTGACAAGGAACTGGAGCGAACACCATGATGGACGAGGAACTGGGCGAACAGGACGAGTCGGGCTCGCCACGCCAGGGGCCGGGCGCCTACTATCCGTGGATCGACGATCCCGACAAGGACGAGGAGATCCCCGGTCACGGTCTGTCCCGGGAGGAAATGCGGCAATGGATTCGTGGCTTGATGGACGATTTCCGGGAACGGGAACGACAGCGGCGGCAACAGGGCGTGGTGGATCCGCCGGATAGCGTCTCCGACGAGGAACTGACTGAGGGTCTGCCTGGCCTGGCCAAACGCCTGGCAGCACGGCGGGAACCGCCTGGCGGCACGCCCGTGCCCGACGAGGACG
Organism: Gemmataceae bacterium; assembly: GCA_035637055.1. Classification (GTDB taxonomy): domain Bacteria; phylum Planctomycetota; class Planctomycetia; order Gemmatales; family Gemmataceae; genus DASPXY01. The sequence continues at coordinate 6,273 of DASPXY010000710.1, forward strand.
ACGACGAGGATCTCTGGCAGAAGGTGCATCATCCGCAGTGGGGCTACGGTCGCCTCCACCTGCTGACTGGCGAGGAGGAGTACGGCGACGAACTCGACCTGGACGATGACGACCGCCGGGAGTTCGGCATCGAGGACTGATCCCTGCACGTCCTGCAGGCTGCCGCACCATGAGCTATTACGCCGACGACTTTGACCCCTGCCCCAAGGCGACCAGCGACGACGACGGCGACCAGGGCGCCTTCGTGCTGACCCTGCGCACCGAACTGCGGTTGCGGTTCCTCCCCTGAAGCTGCGTTGACTGGTGGCCGGTTTCTGGTCCGTCATGCCCGGCGTGCGAGCCATTCTACGGCGCTGGCTGGCCAGGGCCATCGCCCGGCTCGGCTTCTTGCTGGACGCTCGTCACTTCCGCCCCCTGCCCCAAGCGCTCCCCTGACGCTGCCCTGGGCGTGCCTGAGCGAGGTTCACCAGGGCGTTGTTCATCGCCATCTCGCAGAAGCAAACTGCCCCCGTGTCGCGTGCAGGGGGAGCGTCCACCTGGCCCCTGCCCGCTGCGCTTGCCCAGCGCTGTCTTGGGGCGGTTGCTGCAGGCATGGATGGCACGGCGGCTGGGGTTCTCGCCCTGGCTGTTTCTCCTGCTGAGAACCCCTTTCAATGCACGACCGCCGGTCAGGCGCCACGGCCCCGCCGACTGGCCTTCTCACCCAAGGGGTTCTCTTTATGTCCGACCTCTTTTGTCCCAAAATCGTTGAGTGCCGCCCGGTCCACGCCGCTTGGGCCGCCGGAGACAAGCCGGGTGATCATGGGTCCGTCACCTCCTCTTCGCTCTGCTCCTCGCACCGCACCGCCCGCTCCTTCGGGTCGATACGCAGGCGGATGGTCCGGCCGTCTGGGGTCCGGCACAGCACGGACTGGCACAGGTTGAGCCGGTGGAGCAGACCCGGGATCTCCTCCTTGGCGACGTGCCAGTCATCCGACAGGACACGGCCCCAGTTCCCCTCCGCGGGGCTGAACCCCACCTCCACGCCGTCGCCCTGCGTGACCATCTGGAACCAGAACTGGCGGGTGGGCGTGACGAAACCTGCGTGCCCGTTGTTCGTTAGCCACTGACGGACCAGCGAGGTGGCCAGTTCGTCCTTGACGGCGGCGTCGAGGTCGCCGAGGTACTTGACCAGGACGTTCTCGGCGACCTTGCGGAGCGGATAGTGCTTGATCGGCCTCATGGGTTTCCTCCAGAAGAACCTGGATCATCCCATCCGGCAGGGCTCTCCGCAAGTGGTTGTCAGCGGATCCTGAAGGCTCCTTCAACCCTGAAACGAAAACGGCCGATGGGGCTTTCAGGGTCGCCCCGACCGGCCGAGTGGCGCTCAAGACCAGCAGCGGTGCAAGGACACAAGACGAACAGCACTTATCGCCGGGGAAGGGTGTTCTGATGCTACACCCGACTACACCCGCTGACAGGGGTTCCGAGGGGCAACTGGTGTAGTCGGAAATGCAAAAACCCAGGATTTCCTGGGTTTTTTCGTGTCTGTTTGTTGTGAGAGGGCTATGTCCTAGGCCGCTAGACGATGGGGGCGCCTCTTTGTGATATAGCCGGTCCGCGAGGCGCTGTCAAGGCGGTCGCTATTTCCAGCAAGACGAGCAACATTGGGCAGCCCCAAGGCTGCGACTTGTGGGCCCACAACTCATTGCTCTGCGACCGCGAACGGGTCGGCGAAGGTCACGCCCAGGTCGTCGAGCGAATAGGCCGGTCGGTAGCCGAGCACGCGCTGGGCAGGTTTCAGATCCCACAACTGCCGTGAGCTGTCCCCGACGATCGTGACCACCTCGTAACGGTACAGCGGCACCGTCAGGGCCTTCGCGAACGCCTGGGCCAGGTCGGGAAAGGGGACTTGTTGCGGCCGCACCGGCCGGCGACGCAAGTTCGGATCCTCAAGGTCGAGAGGCGCCGCAATACGCAGCGAGATCGCCTCCAAGGGTCGCGCCTCGGCGTAGCGCGTCGAGGACAGCGGCGCCTGGGCGTAGTAACTCGCGATGCATTCCCCAAGCGCCTTGGTGAGTGCGTACGTCCCCACCGGACTCGGTTGCGCGTCCCCCTGGACGAGCAGCTCGCCCACGTCATCTTCCCCTCCCCAGTGCTGCTTCACCGCGTGGAGTCCCTGCCCTTGGCCCCAGGAGACCATCAGGCTGCTGACGTAGACCACCCGCCGCACCCGCAGGCGCCGGGCGGTCTCGAAGACGTGAAAGGTGCCCTTCACATTCACGTCGAAACGACAATCGTTGAATGTGTCGTCCTCGAAGGTGCCGGAGTGGCCGGTCGCGACGGCAAGATGCAGCACGGCCTCCACGCCGTTCATGGCACGCGCCAGGGCATCCCAGTCGAGCAGGTCGGCCTGGACGCGGCGCGGGTCGTCGCCGGGCGGATCGAGAGCCAGCAGACGCAGGTCGAACTCCTTCTGCAGGAAGGGCAGCACACCGCGGGCCACCTCGCCGGTGGCGCCGGTGACAAGAACGGTCTTCATCTGTTACTCTCGCTGGTATGAGCAACCCACTGCAACTCGACCTGCCGACCCCGGACGCGACCGCCGCCTTCGGGCGTCGCCTTGCCGACTTGCTGTTCCCGGGAGCGGTCGTCGCCCTGATTGGCCCGCTCGGCGCCGGCAAGACGCAGCTGGTGCGGGCAGTCGCCGAGGGCCTGGGCATCGCCGATAGCCGCGCCGTCAGCAGCCCCACGTTCGTGCTGATCCAGGAGTACGAGGCTCGCCTGCCGATTTACCACTTCGACGCCTACCGGCTCCGCAGCGCCGCGGAGTTCTTCGACCTGGGGGCGCATGAGTATTTCGAGGGCAAGGGCGTCTGCCTGGTGGAATGGGCCGATCGCGCCCTGGCTTGTTTGCCGGCGGAGCATCTGCGCGTCACGCTGACTTCCACTGGTGAGACGTCGCGTCGCTGCACCATTGAGGGCTACGGCGAACGGTACACGGCGCTCGTCGCACGGCTGGCGGGTGGCGCGTGACGGGTGGCGGGAAAAGACAGCGACACCCCCTGTTCTCCCGCCACCCACCACCCGCCACCCGCCAGCCGAAAAGCCCGCAACCTTGTCCGTCAGTATAAAGTTGGGGGACATGGTGAAAAAGGCAAAAACCGACCCGGCTGCGTACCCGCCTCTTCCCTCAGTTTCATGCGGGGGTTTAGAATGGAGTCTGTGCTTGCGAAACCGCGTCCCCTCACGCCAGGAGTTACCGCCGTGATTTTGCCCGTTATCCACGCACCTGCTGAACCGGCGCCGCTGCTTCGCCCGGTGCTGGAACTATCCGCGGAGGAGTGGCGCAGTTGGCTCCAGGAGCACGGGCAACCGCCGATGCGCGCCCGCCAAGTGCGCCGCTGGCTGCTTGTTGGCGGCGCGGAGTCCTTCGAGCAAATGACGGACCTGCCGAAAGGACTGCGTCAGGCCCTGGCGGAATCGTTTGCGCCGCTTGGCACCGAGGTCGTGCGGCACCTCAGCGCGGCGGACGACACGCACAAACTGCTGGTCCGCTTGCAGGACGGGCGACTCGTCGAATGTGTCCTGATTCAGGAGGCGGAGCGACGGACGGCGTGCATCAGCACGCAGGTCGGCTGCGGGATGGGTTGCGTCTTCTGCGCCAGTGGCCTGAACGGCATCGAGCGGAACCTGACCGCGACGGAGATTCTCGAACCACTGCTGCGGCTCCGAAACTTGCCGCCTCAAGCCCACGGGTCGCAACCCGTGGGCTTGCCGGCACGGTTGACGCACATTGTCGTGATGGGCATGGGCGAGCCGCTGGCGAACCTCGACAATCTGCTGCAAGCCCTGGAAGTCGCGACCGCGAAGGACGGTTTGGGGATCGGGGCGCGGCACGTCACCATCTCGACGGTCGGCTTGCCGGTCAAGATCCGTCGCCTGGCCGACCTGGGAAAGCAATACCACCTTGCGGTGTCGCTGCACGCCCCCAATGACGAATTGCGCTCTCAAATCGTGGCGACCAACCGGCAGACCGGCCTGGCCGCGATCCTGGAGGCCGCCGACTACTTCCACGAGCGCACCGGCCGACAGGTGACTTTCGAGTACGTACTGCTGCGCGGCGTCAACGATGCGCCAGCGCACGCCCGCGAACTGGCCAGCCTGCTGCGTGGGCGGCACGCTCACGTCAACCTCATCCCTTTCAACGACGTGGAAGGGTTGCCGTACCGCCGGCCGACGCAGGACGATCTGTCGGCGTTCGTCGAGGTGTTGCGGCGACAGGGCGTCAGCGTCAAGGTGCGCAAGCGGAAGGGCTCAGAGATCGACGCCGCCTGCGGACAGCTGCGGCGCGCGAACCTGACAAGGTGACAAGGTGACAAGGTGACAAGGTGAACGAAACCAGAAGGGTCCGGAGACCGCAGCTGTTTGCCTTTTGTCACCTTGTCACCTTGTCACCTTGTCACCTTGTCACTCTCCGCCGACCGAAACCCTCCACGGCGGCGGCGGTTTAATAATGTGGAGGGTGTGCCGAACGCCTCGAGCGACGAGGTGCCGTGGCAGTGAGCGGCGAGACCAGCGGACAACTTGCCCTCCGGGATCCCGATATCCGGCTCATGCTGCGGGTACGGGACGACGACCCCGTTGCCTTCGGCGAACTGGTCGAGCTGTATCAGCACCGCCTCGTGACCGTGATGCAGCACCTGGTCGGCAACAAGGAAGAGGCGGAGGATCTGGCGCAAGAGGTCTTCCTCCGCGTCTACCGGGTGCGAAAGAAGTACCGGCCTCGCGCCAAGTTTTCGACCTGGCTGTTCACGATCGCCAACAACCTGGCCCTGAACGCCCTGCGGACGCGGCAACGCAGGCCGGTCGTACCGCTCAATGTCCATGACTCCGGCCCGCTTGGCCCGCGCCCTGCCGAGCAGCTTGTGCGCGATCGGGCCGGCCAGCCAGGCGAACGCATCCAGCAGCAAGAACTCGCCACAATCATTCAGCGGGCGCTGGAGGGCCTCAACGAACGGCAGCGCGTGGCCGTGATCCTCAACAAATTCGAGGACATGAACTATGCCGAGATCGCTGAGGTGATGAACCTGACGACCAAGGCGGTGAAATCCCTACTGAGTCGTGCCCGCGAGAACCTGCGGCAGGCGTTGAAAGAGTACGTCTACATGGACGGCGAACCTGTGCCGGTCGAGCCGGATGAAGCGTGATACGATCCTGCTCCCCTCGCCCCTTGCGGGAGAGGGGAGAAGAAATGGGAGCGGTAAGAGAACGACAATGGCGGATTTGAGCGACGAGGAGCGCGCCGACCTGGTAGCCTACCTGGACGGCGAACTGGATGAGCAGGCAGCGCAGGCACTGGAAGCACGCCTGGGCAACGACCCGCGCGCCCGCGCCGAGGCCGAGACCCTGCGCCGCACCTGGGAGTTGCTCGATTATCTGCCGCGCACCGAGGCGTCTACCAGTTTCACCCACCGCACCCTCGAACGCCTGGCGGTGCAAACGTCTTCTCAGCCGGTGATGTTGCCTGCGAGTCGCTGGCCGGGCAGGCTGCTGGCGCTGGGCTGGGTCGCGGCAGTGCTGCTCGCCGTGGCCGCGGGGCTGGGCGCGGCCAACTGGCTCTGGCCGCAGCAGCAGACGCCGCGCCCCGAACGGCCGGACGTGGAAGCACTCGTCGTGCAGAACCCGCGCGTGCTGCAGTTCAAGCGTCTCTACGAACATGCCGACGACCTGCAGTTCCTGCGCGAACTGGATCAACCGGACCTGTTCGGCGACGATGTCGGTTGGTGAAGGAGCTTGCCGTCATGCTCTCTCTACGGCGCTTTTTGCCTCTCAGCCTGTGCCTGCTCGCGGTCGCCCCACTTCTGGCCGTGCCGGACTCGCCGCGCGACGACCCGCCACCGGATGGACGCAAGCACGCCCAGCTGCGCCAGACCGCCCGCGACTTCCTTGCTCTACCCGCCGAGAGCCAGGAACGCATGCGCCGCCTCGATCACGCCCTGCACACCGAGGTCGATCGCGCCACCCGTACCCGCCTGCTCAATGTCCTGTACCGCTACGCCGACTGGTTGGAGCGCTTGCCGGAGCCTGAGCGGCAACGGGTGACCGAGGCGCCCGACCGTGCGACGCGCCTGAAACGGATCAAGGAAATCCGCGAAGAGCAGTGGGTGCGCCGCCAGCCGCAGGCGGTGCGCAACTGGCTCGACGCCCTGCGTCGAGCCGGCCCTGCTCCCCCGGCGGTGAGCGCCGGCGCCTTGCTGACGATGGCTCCGTTTCCGCAAAGTGTTGCCCTGGCTTGCGCCCTCAGCCACGATCCACGTGCGCTCGCGATCCACAAACTCCGGGAGGATGGACGCAAGCGGCGGCAAGAGTGGCAGCTGGCGCTGCGGCATTGGGACGAGCTGAAAGAAGGCCGCTTCGTGCCCGCTCGCCTTGCCGACTTGCCAGCCGTCAAATCCTATGTCGAGGAGTATTTGTATCCGCGACTGTCAAAGGCCGATAAGGAACGGCTTGAGCAAGCGGAGGGGCACTGGCCGGATTATCCCTACACGCTCGTGGAGTTGGCGGACAACCATCCGCCAGCGTTGCCCGCGACCCTGGACGGAATCCCCCTGCAGTTGCCGACCAGGTTCGCGGAGTTGCCACGCGATTTGCAGGCCAGGCTGCAAAAGAAGTCGGCGAAGGGCGTCAAGGGAGGAGTAGCCCT
>DASPXY010000711.1:0-7667 GCA_035637055.1 Gemmataceae bacterium
CGACCAAGGTTCCCAAGACCCTCAAGAAGGATAAGGAGACGCCCCTCGACTACGCCCCCAAGGTTGTGCCTCCGCACAAGGTGGCGATCCAGATCCACCAGTGGACCGAAGAGTCGTCGGCCGAGGCCGGACCTGTGCAGAAGATCTGCGACTGGGTGATCGCCGAGCGGCTGCTCTTCGAGCGAGGCGACCGCATCGGCCGGAAAAATGTCGCGGTCGAAATCCCGACATGGCAAACGCTGCGCGGCCATTTCGAGCTTGGCTATATCGAGAGGGTGTTCGCCGGCAAGGATCTGTACAAGGAAGTCCGCCACGGCCACGTCGCGGTGAACTTCGGCCAGGAGGACGGTGGCCCGGTCATCGTGGACTTCGTGGGGGGCAAGACGAACTACAAGGCGATCAACGGTGGCGAGGACCACGGGAACATGGACCTGTTGCTGCTCACGCCCGAGGGCAAACTGGTCGTGCGGAGCAGTCGTGAGGATGCCGACGAAGAATCCGTCGTCGGGGCGGAGCGGCTGCATCGCTACGACACCTGGCGCTCGCGGCTTGACTTTTACCGGCAATCGGGGGTATCCCCCACCGGACCCACCAAGAGTCCGATGGGTCCACCAGGGGGATGAGAAGAGCCACGAACGGCATGGCGAGCCGGGAGCGTGAGCGACCGGAGGAACCCTGGCGTCCTCCGGTCACGCTCCCGGCTCGCCAACAAGGAACGACCTCTCAACAAACCGTCCCAGGAAGCCCATCCGCGATTGCGGGTGGGCTTTCCCCATTTTGCCGGCCTGACCTGGCCGGTCGATCTTGACTATTTTGCGGCACAACCAACCGTCTTGGGTTTGACTGAATCAAAGGAGGCGCTAGAATTGAGATGTGATACTCGGTCATGGAGGACCGGGGGCGAGAAGAAGAGGTCATGTCATGTGGTATTACAATCCGGATCATCCTCTGCGCCGACTCTTTGCCGGCCTGACGGAACAAACGTTCCAGACAACGCTCGGGATCGCCGATCCCAAACTGGTCGATTACCTCTCCCTGTTGTTATCCCGTTTCGTCCATGTCGATGCCATCTACCGCCTGCGCAACGCCGAGGGCAAGAGGTTGCAAGAGGTGGTGGAGATGCTTCTGGAGGCGGAAGCACTGCCGCCGGAGGGACGCACGCGCCGCGAGTACCATCGCCACATTGGCGACTTCACCCTGTTCTGGACAGGGGTTTACCCGGAAGGGATGCGCCATCTGCAACCGCCGGTCGCACGGGATCGCCTGATCGATTATACCGAGCAGGGCAAGCGCTCGTACTACATCGCCAGCACGTTCGAGGAGGACGAGCGACGTGAAGAGTCGCGCGTCCTGCGCCGTCTGAGCGAGGAGTTCGAGCTGTGCGCCTACGGCCTGACCCAGGTGCGGCGTGAGTGGGAGCGAGCACGGCCGCGGTCGGTCTCGGGTTGATGGCTTCCGTTCGTCGGTTGCTGCACGAACGGGCGTGACGGTTCGCCGTGATTCTCCGAACCGCGGCAGGTGAAGCCGCAGGTAGGTGACACAAGCCCGGAGCGAGGATCAACAAGTAGCGACCCGCTCTAACGGACCGGCATGGGGGTGGGCAGCGGGGCGCCGCTCCCCAGGCTGCTCGCGCCCGACGCACCGCCCAACGGCGGGCTGCTCGGGAACGAGGTGTCGTTGTAGATCACAGTATTCGGCGGCCGCTGCGGGATCGCCGGTCCGCTCACGCCACCGTTCGACGCACCAACGACCCCCGGCTGACCCACACTCGGCATCGAGCCACCTGTCACGCCAGCGCCGCCCATGTTCTGCCCGGCACCGAAGTTGTTCGACGTAGGATAACCCTGGCTGGGTTGCTGGTTGACTGCCGGGTTCATGTTAAAGCCGTTGGACGTCGTGGAGGTGCCCGGCTGGTAGCCGCCAGGCATACTCCCGGTTGTGCTGCTCGGCATGGTGCGGCCCGCGTACTGGCCGTTAGTCGTCCCAGCCGGCATTCCTGAGCCGTTGCTGGCTGTCGTGGGGGCTCCCGTCCCCTTGAATGCTGGTCTTGGGTTCGAGCTTTCGCACCCGGTCAGTGCCAGGCCGGCAAGGAACATCCCCGCCAGTCCAAGCAGTGGCTTTTTGCCCATAGGAATCATCTCCCCCGAATAGATTGTGCCCTTTCGCGCCCGCAACCCTACGCGGGGCGTTGCCCTGGCATCCGTGCCGGGTGGGCGGCGGCCGTTGAAACCACCGGAAAAGCGGGCGGGGTTGTACCGCCATGCCGGTTCGGGGTCAAGGGCAAAAATCCTCAGCAGCGGCTCCCAGGAAACGTCAGGTTGGGCACTACACGGTTGCGGCCGGGCGTTGCAGCGGGTATGCTCGTTAGTATGAGTGAGGTGACGAACATCCTGGCCGCCGCCGAACAGGGCAATCCGAATGCCGCCGAGCTGCTCTTGCCGCTGGTCTACGACGAGCTGCGGCGCCTGGCGGCGGCGAAACTCGCCCAGGAAACGCCCGGCCAAACATTGCAGCCAACCGCCCTGGTCCACGAGGCCTACCTGCGCCTGGTGGACGTGGAGAAAGCGCGCCACTGGAACAGCCGCGGCCACTTCTTCGCCGCCGCCGCCGAGGCGATGCGCCGCATACTGATCGATCGCGCCCGCAGCAAGGGCGCCCGCAAGCACGGCGGCGATTTCCGCCGGCTCGACTTCGATCAGGTGGCCCTGGTCGGTGACGACGAAGGCAGCCAGGACGAGCTGCTTGCCGTTGATGAGGCCCTCACCGAACTGGAACAGCACGATGCGCAGACTGCTCAGCTGGTGAAGTTGCGTTACTTCGGCGGGTTGACGCATCAGGCGGCGGCCGATGCGCTTGGGATCGGCCGGCGCGTTGCGGATCGCTTGTGGGCGCTGGCCCGCGCCTGGCTGTATCGGCGGCTCTCCTCGGGGGATTGAACCACAGAGACACAGAGACACAGAGAAGAGAAGAAGAGAGAATGAAGAACGGAGAACGGAGAACAGAGAACCGAGAATGAGGAAGCAGGGGAAGCGGGGCCGTCTGCTCATTCTCCGTTCCCTGTTCTCCGTTCTCCGTTCTTCATTCTCTCTTCTTCTCTTCTCTGTGTCTCTGTGGTTCAACTCTTGCGATCCAGCGTGCAAGGCGGCCCGATTTCTCGCACTGAGAAATGGGACAGACCATTCCCTGCCGAGGTGTCCCCCATGGCTGCGTGGAATCCCCGGGCCAACGAGATCTTCCTGAAAGCCCTTGATATCGATGCGCCCGAGGAACGCGAGCGCTACCTGGACGCGGCGTGCCGCGAACAGGAGGAACTGCGCGCCGAGGTAGACTCCCTGCTCTGGGCCAGCGATCGAGCCGGCACCTTCCTGCAGGCACCCGCCGCGGCGCTCTCGACCGTCGTCAACGCGGCCATCCGCCCCATACCGGGGACCGTCCTGGGGCCTTATCGACTGTTGCGCCAAATCGGCGAAGGCGGGATGGGCACGGTCTTCCTGGCCGAACAGACCCACCCGGTGCAGCGGCAGGTTGCCCTCAAGGTCATCAAGACCGGCGTTGACAGCGGCCAGGTCGCCGCCCGCTTCGCCGCCGAACGCCAGGCGCTGGCGCTGATGGATCACCCGAACATCGCCAAGGTGTTCGACGCCGGCACGGTGCCTTTTCCCAACTCGCCTTCGGACGGCGGACGCCCCTATTTCGTGATGGAGCTGATCGAGGGCGTCCCCATCACCAAATACTGCGACCAACATCGTCTCGACCCGCGCGCACGGCTGGAGCTGTTTATCCCCGTCTGCCACGCGCTTCAGCACGCTCACCAGAAGGGCATCATCCATCGCGACCTCAAGCCCAGCAACGTCCTCATCGCCCTCTACGACGGCAAGCCCGTCCCGAAGGTGATCGACTTCGGCGTCGCCAAGGCCATCGGCCCCAGGCTCGCCGAGCATACGCTGCTCACCGAGTTCGGGTCGGTGGTCGGTACGCTGGAGTACATGAGCCCGGAACAGGCGCAGCTGGGCAATCCGGACATTGACACTCGCAGCGATGTCTATTCTCTCGGTGTGCTGCTTTACGAATTGCTGACCGGCACGACGCCCCTGGAGCGGCAGCGGCAGGAAGGAGTGGCCCTGCTCGAAGTGCTGCGTCTGATCCGCGAGGAGGAACCGCCCACCCTCAGCGCCTGCCTGAGCACGACGGAGGGGCTCCCCGATATCGCGGCCAGCCGCGGGCTGGAGCCGCGCCGGCTGACGGGCGTCGTCCGCGGCGAACTCGACTGGATCGTGATGAAGTGTCTGGAGAAGGATCGCAACCGCCGTTACGAGAGCGCGAATAGCCTGGCGCGCGACATCGAGCGCTACCTGCACAACGAGCCGGTGCAGGCGGGGCCGCCCTCGCCGGGCTACCGGCTGCGCAAGTTTGTGGCGCGGAACAAGGGCCGGGTACTGTCGGTCGGCTTCTTCCTGCTGGCGCTGATTGTCGGCATCATCGGCACGACGATCGGATTCGTCGCGGAAGCCAGGCAGCGCCGGCTGATGGAGCGAGAACGCGACGATAAAGAACAGGCGCGCCAGGCGGCGGTCGCCAATGCCGAGAAGGCGACCGGGCGGCAGGGCCAACTCGAGAAGGCGAACGAGATCCTGGGCTCCATCTTCCGCGACCTGGACTGGCGGTCGGATGGAAAAGAAGGCGTGTCCCTGCGCGCCCAACTCGGGGAGCGTCTGGAGCAAGCGGAGGCGGCCCTGGATGGGGACGCGATTGGCGATCCGCTCACCGTGGCCCGACTGCAGCGGCAGCTCGGCGCCTCGCATCTGAGCCTGGGTTATCCGCAGCGGGCGGTGGTGCTGCTCGTCAAGGCCAGTCGGGTCTTCGAGGCTCGCCTGGGCACGGACCACTCCGAGACGCTGCGCTGCCATAACCACCTCGCCCTCGCGTACCTGGCGGTGGGGTCGATGGACAAGGCCCTCCCGCTCCTCGAGCGCACTCTGGAGATACGACGAACCAAACTCGGCCCCAACCACCCCCAAACGCTGACCAGCATGCACAACCTTGCCCGGGGATACCACAACCTGGGAGATCTCGACAAGGCGGTGTCGCTGTTCGAGGAGGCGCTGGCAAGAGACAAGGCCGTCCTCGGCGCCGGCCACTCCGACACGTTGATCACGATGAACAACCTGGCCAGCGCCTACATGGACGCCGGAGCGTTGGCCCGGGCGGTGCCGCTGTATGACGAAGTGCTGGAGCGACGCAAGGCCCAGTTTGGTGCGGACCACCCGTTCACGTTGACCAGCGCGAACAACCTGGCACGGGCGTACCTGGAGGCCGGCAAGGTGGACGAGGCCTTGCCGCTGTGTGTCGAAACCCTGGAGAAGCGCACCCGTCTGCTCGGCCTGGATCATCCGGAGACGCTGATCGGCATGAACATGCTGGCCCTGGCTTATCAGGATGCCGGCCGCCTGGACCTGGCGTTGCCCCTGTTCGAGCAGGCGTTCGCAAGGCGCAAGGCCAAGTACGGCCCGGATCACCCCGAGACGCTGACCAGCATGAACAACCTGGGCAATGCCTACCGCGCCGCGGGGCAGCGCGGCGGCCTGGCGCTGCTGGAGCAGACGTTCGAGCAACGAAAGGCCACCCATGGGGCGAATCACCGGCTCACACTGACCAGCGCGAACAACCTGGCCCTGGCGTACCTGGAGAGCCGACAGCGCGGCAAGGCATTACCTCTGTTCGAGGAGACCCTGCTGAAGCGGCAGGGAGTTCTCGGTCCCGACCATCCCGACACCTTGACGAGCATGGCCAATCTGGGAAACGCTTATCGCACGGCAGGGCAAGCGAGCAAGGCCCTGCCGCTGCTGGAAGAGGCGTCGAGCAAACGACGGACCATCCTCGGGCTGGATCACCCCACTACCTTGAGGAGCCTGAACGAGCTGGCCAATGCGTATCAGGATGCCGGACAGCCGGCGAAGGCGCTGCGGCTGCACGAGGAGGCGGCGGAGAAGGCCAAGAGCCGGTTTGGCCCTGACCATTCCAACACAATTGCTGCCCTGGGCGAGCTGGCCGGGGGATACTATCGGGCCGGGCAAGCGGCGAAGGCCCTCCCCCTGTTCGGGCAAGTCCTTGAGAAGCAGAAGGTTCGGCCAGGCCCCAACCATCCCGCAACGCTGACCACCATGAACAGCCTGGCCCTGACGTACCGGGCCGCCAAACAACACGACAAGGCCCGGTCGCTGTTCGAGGAGACGCTGGCGAAGCGGCGCGCGGTGCTCGGTGCTGACCATCCCAACACGCTGCGGACCATGAGGAACCTTGGCCTGGTGTATCAGGAGATCAGGCAGTGGGACAAGGCACGGACGCTGCTGGAGGAAGCCCTGGCCAAACTGAAGGACCGGCTGGGCCTCGACGCCCCCGAGACGCTGCAGACCATGCGCTACCTGGCGCTGACCTACCGAGACGCGGAGCAGTGGGCGCAGGCGCTGCCGCTGTTGGAGCAGTTGCTCGCGAAGCGGAGGATCGTGCGCGGCCCCGAGCACGCCGACACATTGGCTGTCTTTCATGACCTGGCGTACACACTCCAGCTGGCGAAGCAGTACGAGCAGGCGGTGCCGCTGTGGCGCGAGCTGCTCGCCATCCGCGCGCGCAAACTGCCGGCGGAGCATGTGACCCGTGTGAACACGCAAACGTCGCTCGGCTTGTGCCTGGTGCATACCGGCAAGGCGGCGGAGGCGGAACCCCTCCTGCGGGAGTGCCTGGCCGTGCGTGCGAAAAAGTTCCCCCATTCGGTGACGACAGCGAACACGAAGTCGCTGCTGGGGGCTGCTCTGCTGGGGCAGCAGAAGTACGTGGAGGCCGAACCGCTGCTGCTCCAGGCTTACGGGGAGTTGAAGGAGCGGACGGTCAAGGGCACGGTGCAGGCTCCTGCCCACATCCGCGAAACCCTTGAGCGGATCGTGCAACTCTACGATGCCTGGGATCGCGGGGACCAGGCGGATGAATGGCGCAAGAAGCTGGCACCGTAGAGCGCTCCACAAAATCATGGAGCACAAAATCATGAAGACAGCAGAGAGAAGCACCCCAGCCCCTTTTGCCTTCCTCTTATGATTTTGTGCTCCATGATTTTGTGATTGGGGACGTCAGGACTACGCAATCCCCTCCAGGGCACGCCGCGCTCTCGGCTTGTTGTTCTCGCGCCACCACTCCCGCGCCTCGACTCGCCCCCACTGGTCCGCGCAGCCGCAGCCCGCCAGCGCCTGCTCCAGGCTCTCGGCGTCGGGGTAACGTGCGTTCGGGGCCTTTTCCAGGCAGCGCATCACGACTTCCGCCAGGTCCGCCGGCACCTCCGGACGCAGGTCGCGCACCGGCGCCGGCTGCTCGTGGACATGAGCGACCATCATCTCCATCGCCGTCTCGCGCGGAAACGGCGCCTGCCCCGTCAGCAGGTAGTACGCGAGGCCGCCGACGCTGTAAATGTCGGTGCGTGCGTCGAGGTTGAGCTTGCCCAGCGCCTGCTCCGGCGCCATGTACTGCGGCGAGCCCAGGATTGTTCCCTGGATCGTCAGACGCGCATCGCCGTTCTTGAGCCCCTCACCGTGGACCAGGCCGAAGTCGAGTAGCTTGGCGACGTCATGGACGCCGCCGCGTTCGCAGGCGATCACGTTGCTCGGCTTGACGTCGCGGTG